>CAIUQQ010000200.1 GCA_903901345.1 uncultured Bacteroidota bacterium
AAGTAGGTATTTTTTGATTCTAAAATTCCATCATTTTTAAAGTTGAAAATTGTATCCGTTATATTCTCATATTTCAACACATTTCCATCGGTTATAATTCCCAATTTAGCCAACTCTTCGTTGGTTAAAATCAAGTTTCCATTTTCATCAAAATAAGTTCGGTTATCCTCCATATTTGTGTCTGAAAACTTTGGAGTAGAATTAAATGGTTCAAACAATGGAGCTTCTTGTTTATTGGCAAATTCTTTAGTTGGTTTTGGCTTTTTATTTACTGTTAAAGGACTTTGCTTTACAGTTAAATCAACCGTTTTGTTTTCTTTTGGTTGTTTCGTTTTTATTGTTGGTTCAGCAATTGTGTTTTGTTTATTTACCAAACTTTCTTTAACTAAATTACTGTTATTGTTTTGTGTTGGAGTAGGATAAAATCCTAACCACAAACCTGCTATTACTGCGCATACTACCGACATCATCAAAATGTTTTTTAAGGTGAAAAATGATTGCTTTTTAACCAATAAATTTTTGTTGCTAATAATGGCAGATACATCGCTTTGGGTTAGTAAAGGAGTTAGCTGTTTTGCATTGTTCAATAATGTTTCTAATCTATTGCTCATACAATATTCCTTTCCTAATTTTTACGGTTTTCTTTTCATCATTTTCCAATAGTAATGCCAGTGTTTTTCGTGCTCGGTGAATATTGGTTTTTACACCATTTACACTTACGTTTTGAATGGCAGCTATTTCTTCCATACTTAATCCACTTATTTCGTACCAAACTATGGCTTCGCTTTGCTTAACAGGTAAGCGTTGCAATGCTTTGTTTAGTTCAAATTTCATCAATGAACCTTCGCTGTTTGAATTGCTAGCTGTGTTTTCCATTTTGTTGGATTCAAACAAACCCAAAAACTTCTTCCGCCTTAGTTTTTTATTTACCAAATTGCTAGCAATACTGAATAAATAACTCAAAAAAGCAGTTTCATTTTGAAGTTTTTCAAAACTTTCAAAAGCCACCAAAACCGTTTCACTTACTACATCTTTTGCTTCTTCATTATCCCAAACCAATGTTTGCACAAACCTGCTCAACCGCGCATGTAACGGCTGATACAAACTCATAAAACGATCTTGTTTTGAAATATTTTGTTGCAAAATATATTTATTGGTTATGTTAGTAGGTTGCTTAACTAAGCTAAAAAGTTTCAAGCCACAAACAAGTTTTTGTTATTTGTCTGATTGTTAGTTTTTTAAAAAATTGAGGAAATTGAAAGATTACAAGGTTGGAAAGATTGGAAGGTTGATTGGTTAATAAGGTTGATTGGTTAATAAGGTTGATTTGGAAATAAGTTTTGAGGAAATTCGTTTTACCTATTGCCCATTGCCTATTGCACATTGCACATCGTCTCCTTCGACAAACTCAGGATGACAATTACTAGTAGCTATAGTCTATGGTCCATTAACTACTTTATTACTTCGCATTTTTGTCATTCCGCATTTCGAACTCTCTCAAAAATCCCACATCAAAAATCAAAAATTTAAAACTACATTTGCCCCCCTTTAAAAAAGTAAATAATAAATGATTTCAGTTGGTAATTTAAGCTTACGATACGGTAAGCGCGTATTGTTTGAAGATGTAAATGTTAAGTTTGCTCCAGGTAATTGTTATGGTGTAATTGGTGCAAATGGTGCTGGAAAATCTACTTTATTAAAAATTTTATCGGGTGAAATAGACCCAAGTACAGGTTCTGTTTCTATTACTCCTGGCGATAGAATGAGTGTATTAAGTCAAAATCACTTTGAATTTGATGAGTTTCCAGTTTTGCAAACTGTAATAATGGGTAACAAAAGATTATGGCAAATAATGGAGGAAAAAGATGCCATATATGCCAAACCCGATTTTAGCGATGCAGATGGACTAAAAGCAGCTGACTTAGAAGGTCAGTTTGCCGATATGGAAGGTTGGAATGCCGAAAGTGATGCAGCAAGTTTGCTCAACGATTTAGGAATAGCTGACGCATTGCATGGCAAATTAATTAAAGATTTGAACGGTAAAGAAAAAGTGCGTGTGCTTTTGGCACAAGCTCTTTTTGGTAATCCTGATATATTATTATTAGATGAGCCTACCAATGATTTGGACGTTGAAACAGTTACTTGGTTAGAAAACTTTTTAGCAGATTTTCAAAATACAGTAATTGTAGTTAGCCATGATAGGCATTTTTTAGATGCTGTTTGTACACATGTGGCCGATATTGATTTCTCAAAAGTTTCACTTTATACCGGAAACTATTCTTTCTGGTATCAAAGTAGCCAATTGGCATTGCGCCAAAAAGGCGATCAGAATAAAAAAGTAGAGGAAAAACGCAAAGAATTACAAGATTTTATTGAACGTTTTAGCGCCAATGCTTCTAAAAGTCGACAGGCTACAAGTAGGAAAAAACTTTTGGAAAAATTAGTAGTGGATGATATACAGGCTTCTACTCGTAAATATCCAGGTATTATTTTTAGACCAGATAGAGATTGTGGCGACCAAATTCTTCGCATTGAAAACTTAAGTAAGAAAAACAATGATGGAGAAGTGTTGTTCAAAAACATTTCGTTTAACTTAGATAAAGGAGATAAAGTAGTAATTCTTTCCAAAAACCCAATGGCTATTTCAACATTTTTTGAAGTAATTATGGGAAATGACACTGCCGAAACTGGCGAATTTGTTTGGGGACAAACCATTACCAAATCATATTTACCAAACGATAACAGCAGTTATTTTAGCGCTGACTATAATTTAATAGATTGGTTACGCCAATATTCGGAAGAAAAAGATGAAACTTATGTGCGTGGCTTTTTGGGCAAAATGCTTTTCAGTGGCGAGGAAGTTTTCAAAAAATCAAATGTGTTAAGTGGAGGCGAAAAAGTGCGTTGCATGGTTTCACGTATGATGCTTACCAATGCAAATTGCCTAGTGCTTGACGAACCTACTAATCACTTAGATTTGGAATCGATTACTGCATTTAACAATGCTTTGATGGAATGGAAACACAATGCTATTTTTACAAGCCATGACCATGAATTTGTTCAAACTATTGCCAATAGAATCATAGAAATTACGCCTACTGGTTGCATTGACAAACGCATGACATACGATGAATATATTAACAGCACAGACATAAAAGAACAACGCGAAATGATGTATTTGCAAAAAGGTAAAAAATAAATTCCTTTAAATAATATTCCTAAAAAGCTTGGTAGTTTATATCAAGCTTTTTTTGTTTTGGGCGTAACGCGCTTCCCATACATAGGCCAACGCTTGCGGGTCGGGCTATTTGTTCCAATCTTTTTTATGCAGCCCACCAAGCCATTGCAAAAAAAGGATTTCCACTGCTATCCCTTACGCAAACATTTTATTCAATATAAGGAACTATTGTTATCCGATAAAAAATATTTAAACTCCTTTAAGGTATAGTCCCTACGGGACATTTATGTTAGGAACATTTCATGATTGAATTACCAATATTTAACTCCTAACGGAGTTTATTTAGTAGCTGTTTTAATAATTCTATTTTTTATAATATTGGAAAATAGTTCCGTAGGAACGAAAAATTTTGTAATAACGGGTTTTAACCCGTTGAAAAAAACGAATAGCCACTTCTAAATGCCCCCCCAATTTTAATTATACATTTTACCACCAGTTTCACTGTTGGCTATCGTATGGTCGTTCCTCTGGAAATTAACAATTAATAATACTTCTAACGCATAGGTATAATCGAGGAAATGGCTATTTGTTCCAATCCATACTCGTTGATTGCTTCAGGCTTTTCATTGACATCCAATACCCATACTTTTTATAAAATAATAGGAGTTTATTAATTGTAAAAAAACAATT
>CAIUQQ010000201.1 GCA_903901345.1 uncultured Bacteroidota bacterium
CGAAATAGATGAAATAACTATTTTAGTAGATACCTTACTTACACCATTATTTGCCCCTGCCATGGAGTTTGATAGCACTGTTTACTTAATGAATTACACCGAGCCAGTAAGCACTGCAACACATTATGAATGGAACTTTGGCGATGGAAGCACACATAGTTTTGAAACACATCCTATACATACCTTCCCTGCGTTTGATAGTAATTATGTAGTATGTTTAATAGCAAGTAATTTCTGTAGCACATTCACCTATTGCGATACAGTACGAATAGATTCATTGCATTTAGGTGGAGTATTATACACAAAAAAACAAACTCCTTTTTATGAAACTAACCCAACTAATGAACCAGTTTCAAAGCAAGCTACATCAAAAGCCTATCAAATGACAACTAACAACATTCAATTAAGTAACTATCCTAATCCTTTCAATAACTCTACCATTATTGATTACGAAATTTGGCAAAATTATACCAATGCCGAACTAAGAATTACCAATGTATTAGGTCAAACATTATTTACCCAAAAACTAAATAAACCAATTGACAAAATACAAGTAGATGGAGGCGCACTAAGTAACGGAATTTATTATTATTCCATTATTATAGATGGCACAGTAAGCCAAACGAAGAGTATGAGTATAGTGCGTTAACCAATACAAATACAGGTAACTTCCTTGTATTTAATAATAAATAAACTCCTTTGCGGCACAGCAAAGGAGTTAGTTATTTTGGGTTAAATAGCAATTTGAGTTTGAATAATAAAATAAGGATACTAAATAGAGGTCTCGACTTCATATTTAATAGACGGTTTTTTAAGGAAGTGGAATAGGTAGCAAGTCCAGCTAATAAATTTGATATAAAAAACCGCTTTTTCTTAATAAGTTGCATTTCAAAAAGCATAGTCGCAGCAGTTTTATAATGGTTTTGAAATTTTAAAAATAGTTCTATCAAAATGACGTTTAAAAACTTTATCATAAAAATAACTTAATTCTTTAAAAAGTACATCAAGAATTTTTTTAGTATTAATACATTCGTAAAAAAATAAAATCATGATACAACCCCAATTAATTCATATACTTTTAGTAGAAGACGAAACAAGTTTAGGTTTTTTAATGAAAGAAACTTTACGATTAGAAGATTACTCCGTTAGGCTTTGCAAAGATGGCGAAGAAGGCTTAAGCTCTTTTATTAACGAGCGTTTTGACCTTTGTATTTTTGATGTAAATATGCCTAAAATGAGCGGTTTTGAATTAGCAAAACATGTTAGAACTAAAGACCAGCATATTCCAATTATTTTTTTAACAGCTAATAATTCTGAAGCTGATAAACTATTAGGATTTGAAATAGGCGCTGATGAATATATTACTAAGCCTTTTAGCACACCCGAATTATTAGCACGTATAAAAGCAGTTTTGAAACGGAGCACAACTAAACCAGACACTGATTTAGCCGCAAAAGATGAAATTATTAATATTGGAAAAACAGTTATTGATACGGTAAATAATTTAATAAAAGTAAATGGAGTTCCTAAAAAAATAAGCAATACTGAAACTGTTTTGCTTAAATTGATGATTGTAAATAAAAATGCTTTATTGCCAAGGGCAAACATGCTTTTACATGTTTGGGGAAGAAACGATTTTTATACTGCCAGAAATTTAGATGTATATATTAACAAAGTAAGAAAACTATTAAAAGAAGACGATAGTCTGTCTATAGATAATATTCATGGAAGCGGATTTAAATTGGTTGAAATGTGAATGTAAAAATTTACAATAAATCTAATATTTCAGCAAGTTGTTTGTCTTTTTCGGTAATGGTATTTCCTTTGTCATGTGTAGTTAAACTAACATGCACTTTATTGTAAACATTGCTCCATTCGGGGTGATGGTTCAGTTTTTCTATTTCAAAAGATGCTTTTACCATCCATGCAATAGCATCACCAAAATTTTTGAATAAAAAAGTTTTAGTTAATTTGTTGTTTTCTTCTTTCCAATTTGTCATTTTTGGTAAATTTATTTTTTTAAAAGTAAAACAACAGCATAAGCTACTATTCCTTCTTCACGGCCAATAAAACCCATGGTTTCATTCGTAGTTGCTTTGATGCTAACATCTGTAATTTCAATATTACAAATGTTTGCAATACAAGTTTGCATTTGCAAAGCATAAGGCATTATTTTAGGTTGCTGACAAACAACAGTAGTATCAATATTACCAATTTTATAGCCTTTTTCGGCTATCAATTCCATTACTTTTTCTAATAAAACTTTGCTATCAATTCCTTTGAAATTTTGGTCAGTATCAGGAAAATGTTTGCCAATATCACCCAATGCAAGTGAACCTAAAATGGCATCACAAATGGCATGCAAAAGCACATCGGCATCGCTATGGCCGAGAATTCCTTTTTGAGTAGGAATATGAATTCCTCCTAACCAAAAATCGCGCCCTTCTTGTAATTGATGTACATCAAAACCAAAACCTATTCTCATAATAATTTTTTTGTTGTATTAATCCAATGGAACGTCTTCCGCTTTTGGTTTTTTCTTTGCATTTTCATCTTTTTGTTCTACAAATGCATCAAAATCGAAAGTTAGTGTAAAACGCAAAGTATTTTCTAACGGATGGCGTTGAGCAAATGGCCATAAATAAGCCACGTCTAAACCAAAAACATTATAACGCAAACCTACGCCAAATGTGGCATATTGACGATTTCCTTTGGTAGGTGGTTCATGAAAGTATCCACCACGTAATGCAAATTGTTTATTGTACCAATATTCTAATCCTGTTGAAATATTTATTTCAGCCATTTCCTCGGTAAATCCGCCTGGAGCATCGTAAAACGATTGAATCATTCCTTGTACAACTGGCACATTTGGATCCATTCCGCTTCCTGCAGGAATAATTGGTTTATTGTTTCTGTCTAATGAATCTGCTGTGTTGCTTCTATTTCTTAAATAATATGGATTCGTAGGCACCAATAATTTATTGGCATCTACCATAATTGCAATGCTATTATATTCATCTAAATCAATATTGGCATAGCCACCCAAACGAAAATTAATTGGAATAAAGTTTTCATTTTGAGCTGATGTGTAAGTTAATTTTGACCCAATATTTGAAATTACAGCACCAAATCCGTAGTTAATATTGTATTTCTTTTTAGTAGCTTTATCGCGGTAAGTAGTATTATTTCTATAATAAGCACTAATATCACCAGCGTATGAATTACCAGCATCTATAGGTGTTTGGCTCTGATTAAAACCACCTGCTAAGTTGGAATAAATATACCTGAATGCCACACCTAAACTAAAATTCTCGTTTAATTTTGTTGCATATCCTAAATCTAAAGCAAATTCATTGGGAGTAAAATTTCCGGTGCTTGCACCATAATTATCAGTAAATTGAATTTGACCTAATGAAAAATAACGCAAGGAACCAGCAACGGCTGAACGTTTGTCTAATTTGTAATAAGCCGTTAAATACGACAATGAAATGTCGGGAACTAAATTTCTTAACCATGGCGTGTATGAAATTGCAACTGCACCATTTTTAGTATTAAAAGGAGCTTTGGCTAAATTCCAATGCATGGCATTTATATCATCGGGCATGGCTACACCAGCATCGCCTAAAGCAGCAGCTCTGGCATCGGGCGAAATTCCCAAAAATGGCACAGCTGTACTGATGGAGTTTTGTCCGTTTTGTAAATCTTTTGTTGTGATGGTTTTAGTTTGGCTAAAAGCTGTTGTAAAAAATTGACTAGCTATTATAACTAAACTAAATTTTTTAAAATTTAACATGGTTGTTTTGTTCATTACTACAGTTTGATTGCAAAAATGTTTTTGCATGGTTTTTAAAGTAAATAATTAATTGTTTTTTGTAGTAAAAGTTTCGATTCAAATAGTAATTAGTTTTTTTATGAGAGTGCAATATAACTTTTTACAACAAATTCAAAACATTTTTCATGTTTTTTACAAAAAAAACACCTTGAATTGCCAATGCAAACAAGGTGTTTTTATTTATATTAATTTATTAAACTAAACTGTAGTTGTATTATTTTCAGTAACTTTGGGGTCTGTTAATTCAGGTTCTACAACAATATTTTCAGCAGCTTTTTTATCCGCTTCTTCTTGCGCTTCTTCTTTTTCATTATCAATTCTTACTTTTTCAGCATCCATCGCATCAATTTCGTGGTTATGGTATTCGTAAGGACGTTTTCCTAAAATTACTTCCAAATCAGCTTGGAAAATAATTTCTTTCTTCAATAATTCTTGTGCTAATATTTCTAATAATTCTTTTTTCTCGTTCAATAAAACTTTCGTTTTTTGATAACACATGTCAACTAAATTTCTCACCTCTTGGTCAATTAATTCAGCTGTTTTATCGCTATAAGGTTTCGTAAAACCATACTCGTTATTAGGATCATTAAAACTTAAATTTCCAACTTTTTCATTCATACCATATATAGTAACCATTGCGTATGCCATTTTGGTAATTCTTTCCAAATCGTTTTGCGCACCGGTACTAATTCTGCTAAATATAATGTCTTCAGCTACACGACCACCTAAAGTCATACACATCATGTTTACCATTTGTTCGGTAGTATATAAATATTGGTCTTTTGGTAAATATTGGGCATAACCTAATGCTGCAACTCCACGCGGAACAATACTTACTTTTACTAAAGGATCTACATGTTCTAAAAACCAACCTGCAATTGCATGTCCTGCTTCATGGTAAGCCACTATTTGTTTTTCTTGGTCAGAAATTACTTTATTTTTCTTTTCTAAACCACCAATTACTCTATCTATCGCAGCTTGAAAATCAGAAACATCAATAACTTCTTTGTTTCTACGTGCAGCTATTAAAGCAGCTTCGTTACAAACATTCATAATTTCTGCTCCTGCAAATCCAGCAGTTTGTGTGGCTAATTTTGTTTCATCTATGTCACCAGCTAGTTTCAATGGTTTTAAATGAACTCTAAAAATAGCTGCTCTTCCTTTTAAATCTGGTTTATCAATTGAAATTTGTCTGTCAAATCTACCTGGACGTAACAATGCAGAATCTAAAATATCTGGACGATTGGTAGCAGCTAAAATAATGATTCCAATATTGGTTCCAAAACCATCCATTTCGGTTAGTAATTGGTTCAATGTATTTTCACGTTCATCGTTCGAACCTTGCATGGCATTTTTACCACGAGCACGACCTACTGCATCTATTTCATCTATAAAAATAATACAAGGCGCTTTTTCTTTTGCTTGTTTAAATAAATCTCTTACTCTACTAGCTCCAACACCTACAAACATTTCAACAAAATCGGAACCTGAAAGTGAAAAGAAAGGAACTCCTGCTTCACCAGCAACTGCTTTTGCCAATAATGTTTTTCCTGTTCCTGGCGATCCAATTAATAAAGCTCCTTTTGGAATTTTTCCACCTAAAACAGTATATTTTTTTGGGTTTTTAAGGAAATCTACAATTTCCATTACTTCTTCTTTGGCTTCATCTAAACCTGCCACATCTTTAAAAGTAATATTTACATTGCTTTCTTTATCGAATAATTGCGCCCTACTTTTACCAATATTAAATATTTGAGAACCGCCACCACCAGCGCCACCACTCATTCTGCGAATCATAAAGAAAGTAAAACCAATTAACAATAAAATAGGTAACCAATTTACCAAAAAGTTAGAAGTTTCGCGGGTGTTTGCATATTCAACAGGGATTTTTTCGTTTTGCGAAAACTCTTTTTGAACTTCATCTAAGTTCTTTTCAAAAGTGGTAACATCACCAATTTCAAAATAATATTGTGGACCTACTTCACTAAAACTTCCTTGACTTTTTACATCTTTATATTTACTGTTATTCATGGAAGCTTTTTTAATATAAACTTCTGCTTTTTCTTTGTTTACAACAATTATTTTATCTACATCATGCGTTAAAATCATGTTGTTTCTAACATCGCTCCAAGTAGTTTTTTTAGCAAAATCGCGGGGCATAAAGTATAAGCCAATCATAACAACTGCTATAATTCCATAAATCCAATAAAAGTTGAATTTAGGTAAATTGGGCTTGCGAGAATTGGGTTTATTTTCGTCTTGTGGTTTCAAATCATCTGAATTTATATTGGCCATTTATATTTCTTTTTTTAATATTAAATTTATTGTGATATCTTTTTTCAAAACTACAAATAGTTTTGAGCTAGCAAAATGTATTTTAAACTGATTGTAATTTTGTTTTAGGGTAATACCAAGCATTTTCTAAAGGAATAATCCATTCCATTTCAAACTGTTTTTTAGTAGTTACTTGATTGTTAAATGCTTTTGAATTAGCTAAATTTTGAGCAGCTAATTTTTCCAAAAATTCACTTTTAGTTAAACATGTTAATTCATTGTTTTCAAGCAATTGAACGCCCATTCTATTAAATAAATTCAAATCGGTTTCGGCATCTATTTCTCTAATTAAATGTGTTAATTTATCAATCCCACACCCACTAATTTCATGCACACTTTCATTGACCATAAATACTAAAAAGCAATGATACATAACTGCAAATTCTGCTTTTAACTGATTTTGATGAGCGGTCCAATTTTGAATAAAGGGAATGGCTTTTTGATTAATAACGGCTAATTGTGAAGGGGAAATAATTTTATCGCTTGCATAAATCCAAACTTTGGCGTTTGGTGGCATTTGGTTAAACTGATTAATCATTCAAAAAATTTGTTTTTGCAAACTTAACAAAAATCAATCCAATGACAGTATGTCTGAAAAAATAAAAATATTAGCAAAATTTTATCAAAATGTAAGAATCTACTTTATCTTAAAATATAAACAGAAATCAAGTCAATATATTATTTGAGTCAATAAAAAAGAATCAAATAATCCTACTACAAAACTGTTTTTTAGCGCTTTCTATAGTTCTCTTTTTAATGCTTTGTTGTTGTTGTGTCGCCTCTACGAGGCTTTTTGGTTGCAGTTAGTTTATGCTTTTACAATAGTGTCGCTTCTACGAAGCTTAGATA
>CAIUQQ010000202.1 GCA_903901345.1 uncultured Bacteroidota bacterium
TCCAGATGAAGAATTTGTCCAGTCATCCAAGAAGATTTATCAGAAAGTAAAAAGCTAGCAAGATTTGAAATGTCTTCTGCGCTACCAATACGTTTTAGTGGATGGCGTTGTGCATTGGCCAGCTTTTTTTCTTCGGTATTTAATAAACTTGCAGCAAGGGGTGTGTCTGTTAATGAAGGTGCTATGCAGTTAACTCGAATGCTTGGAGCAAATTCTGCGGCCAAGGCTCTGCTTAATCCTTCAATTGCTCCCTTTGAACTTGCAACCATGGAATGAAAATTTAATCCAGTTTGCACTGCAAGAGTAGAGAATAGAACAATACTGGCATTTCCTGAATCTTTTAGTTTAGGCAATGCGGCCTGTATGGTTTTAATAGCGCCTATGGTTTGCAATTGATAGTCGTTAACAAAATCTTCCGCTTTTAGACGGTGAAATGGTTTTAGAACAATACTACCTGGACAATATGCCATGCCGTCTAACTTTTCAGGTAAAAATGATAAATCGCAATTTTCTGACAATACGTCTAGGAAATGGTATTTTAAGTTTTCTTGGTCGCTGCACTGGTTCTTGTTATACGTTGCAAAAACCTGATGGCCAGCTTTGGCTAAACCTTCAGCAATTGCTTTAAAAGTTAAACAAGTTTTATCGGTACAATGATTATCGGTTACACCGTCATCTAATCCACTTGTCATGGTTAATTGATTAAGAATAGTTATTTTATTTTCTTGATCTAAAGTGCAATTTGTCCAACCATTTCCCAAATATTTTGACGAAGTATCAGATAATTTTAGTAGCTTTTCTTCTTTTGCTTTACCTATTAAAAATGATGTGATGGTTTTACCAGCCGAAGCCCAATACCAAGCACTATCTTTGGTAAATGTTCCAAAATATTTTTCTAAAACTATTTTACCATCTTTTAAAACCATAAAACCTTTGGTGTTTTCTTGTTCTAAAAAACTATAAAGTGAATCTATTTTTGGTAAACACCAACCTAAAGAATTTGGTGAAATGGTATCCCAATTTGCCGTAAAACTTAAAGGCGGAAAGTATAACTTTTGTGCCTTTGAAAATTGATTAAATAATAACAAAGCAATTGAAAGCAGTAAAATTCTTCTTTTCATGTTTTTTTGTTTTTAAGAGTAAAAACTTATTAAATGGTTTAAAATATTTATTTTTTTATTATCAAATTACCTAAACACCTAAACATTTAAACACCTAAACATTTAAACACTTAAACACTTAAACACTTAAACAAATAAACACTTAAACACTTAAAACTAATCCTCAATAGTGCTATCAAAATCAAATTGGTAAAGTGGATCAATAGGGGTGTTTTTATCTACTTTAATTAAGTCTTTTAAAATGCCATTTTTTAAACCATATACACAGCCGTGTAGCATTAATGATTGGTTATTGTGCCAAGCTTTTTGAACTATAGAAGTTTTAACTAAATTATTTACTTGTTCTATAATATTTAGTTCCACCAAAGCATCGGTTTTATCTTCAATATTTTCAATTTTATTAAGTGCATCATTGTGTAATCTATAAACATCTTTTATGTTTCTAAGCCATTTATTTAACAACCCAAAATGATGGTTAGTAATGGCTGCTTTTATACCACCGCAACCATAATGACCACAAACTATAATGTGTTTTACCTTTAAAACCTCCACCGCATATTTTAATACACTCAGCATATTTAAGTCAGTATTTACTACTAAGTTGGCAATGTTTCTATGCACAAATATTTCACCTGGTTCGGTGTTTGTAATTTCATTTGCCGGCACACGGCTATCGGAACAACCAATCCATAAAAACTCCGGTTTTTGAATATCTGCTAAGTTTTTAAAATAGTCTTTATCTAAATCAATTTTATCGCTTACCCACGATTTGTTTTGAAGCAATAATTTTTCGTATTCGTTCATAATAATTTAGTTTAATTTTCTAAAATAAGGGTTTGGACTTGAAACAGATACTTTCTTATCGACAGTAATCTTTTTGAATTGTGCCATCAATATAAATTCATCTAATATTTCAATAATATCTTTATCGATAAACAATGCGCTAGTTCCGTCAATAATTACAAAGGAATTGCTGGGCATTTGTTCTAAATGATTGCGTAAAACTGCTTTGTTTAAAAAAGAAACATTACCTTTTAGCCTTACCAAATAATTGTTTTTATCAATGGTAATTGACACTGATCTTTTATAGCTGTTTTTTACAATAAAATAAATTGAACTAAGCAATCCTACAGCAACACCAGTAAGTAAATCGGTAAATACAATGGCA
>CAIUQQ010000203.1 GCA_903901345.1 uncultured Bacteroidota bacterium
ATTTGAATTTTGGTTTATTAGAGCCAATTTTTTTATAGTATATATTTGTTTTACCACAACAGAATCGTTCATTTTAAAAACTCTAAATACTATTTTACTATTGTTTTTATTGGTGTTTTCAAAATTTGCTTGTTCCTCTAAAAACCAAAATTCATTCTTTATATTTTGCCAAATAGGAGTTATTGTAAGTGACTTTTTAATAAACATTTTGTCGTTTTTTGCTTGCAAAGCATTAGAATAAGTTCCTGGCAAATTTCTGCACAATTCTTTTAAATCATATTTGCTTATTTTATTTTGTGCTTTGCAATGGTAAAAAGCAGCGAACAACGATATTATGAGTATTGTTTTTCTGAATTTCATGGTTAAAAATTTAAAATATTTCGGCAAATAACCTTATTGAATTGATAAATTCAAATCAAATGTTTTTATTGTGCCATTCAATTGAAGAAAATTAATGAGAAATCAAACCATAAGTTGGCGCTATGTAAGTATAATTATAGGACTTTTACTGCTTTTAGCTGTATATAAAATTGCTGCCGATTTATTTATAAACAATGTAAATAGTAGCTCAAATAAACCTATATATATTTATATAAAATCGAATGAAAGCTTAGACCGTCTGCTTTTTAATTTACAAAATGACAACATTTTAATAAATGTACAATCGTTTGAAAGAGTTGCGAAACTGATCAACATAACCGATAACCTGAAAGCTGGCAGGTATAAAATTATAGAAGGAATGAGCAATATTGCATTAGTAAAACTTCTGAAATCGGGTAGGCAGGAACCGTTAAATTTAGTCATAAAATATGCTAGGCGAAAAGAAAATTTAGCTTTATCACTTTCTAGTCAATTGGAGTTGGACAGCACGGAATTAATTAATTTAATGAACGATAGCTCAACTTTAAGTATTGCTAAAATGGACAGCAATAATATTATTAGCTTATTTATACCTAATACTTATAATGTTTATTGGAATATTTCGGGTAAAAAGTTGGTTGAGCGCATGCAAAAAGAATACAATTCATTTTGGAATAGCAATAGAACCACCAAAAGTATTTTATTAAAAATGACGCCACAAGAAATAACTATTTTGGCCTCTATTGTAATGAGTGAAACCAATAAGCCCGATGAAATGCCAATTGTAGCAAGAACATACATGAACCGAATGAAAATTGGAATGCCATTACAAGCTGATCCTACAGTTCTTTTTGCGTTAAATGATACCAGTATAAAACGTGTTTTAAGTATTCATACTGCTTTGCAATCGCCTTACAATACTTACTTAAATATTGGATTACCTCCAGGTCCAATATGCTTGGCATCGCCCACTGCTATTGATGCTGTATTGAATGCGCCAACAAATAATTATTTGTATTTTTGTGCCAAAGAAGACTTCAGTGGCTACCATAATTTTGCTGAATCATTTTCACAACACCAAGTAAATGCTAGAAGGTATCAGCGGGAATTAAATAGGAGAGGACTTTAGAAATGTTGCCCTTCGACTAAGCTCAGGGTGACAAAATTTTGGATTTTGAATGTTTAATTTAGTTGAGGTTTTTAAACAAACAATCCTATCAACTGTCAACTATCAACTGTCAACTATCAACCACTAACTTAACAAGTCAATTATTTCATCTACATTTATTGTTTTGATAAAACTTTCTTCAGTAGTAATGATATTATCGGCCAACAATTTCTTTTTGTTTTGAAGGGCAATAATTTTTTCTTCTACAGTGTCTTTAGTAATAAATTTATATATAAAAACCGATTTCGTTTGACCAATTCTGTGCGTTCTATCTACCGCTTGGCGCTCAATGGCTGGATTCCACCACGGATCGATTAGAAACACATAATCAGCATTGGTTAAGTTTAATCCCAATCCACCTGCTTTTAGTGAAATAAGGAAGAAAGGTAAATCTTCTTTTGTTTGAAAATTAGTAACTGCATTTTGCCTTTCTATATTGGTCATACTACCATCCAAATAACTGTAAGGATGTTTGTTTAAATCAAAATTATTTCGGTAAATATCTAATTGTTTTACAAACTGTGAAAACATCAAAACTTTATGTCCTTCGGCTTTTGCGGTATTGGCTCTGGCTATTACTTCATCAAATTTCCCACTACCAAATTCATAATCTTTATTGGCCAAAATTGGATGATTTGCTATTTGGCGCAATCTTGTTAATCCCTTTAATAACGTGAAGTGCGAGCGACTCATACCAATTTCTGAAACCGATTTTAAAATCTCATTTCTGTAATATGATTTAGTAGTTTCATAAGCCTCCGCTTGTTCATCCGTCATTTGGCAATAAATGATTTGCTCGGTTTTTTCGGGTAAATCTTTTGCCACTTGATCCTTAGTTCTTCTCAATACAAATGGTTTAATAATGGCTTTTAATTGTTGCATTTTAAACTCATCTTTTCCTTTTTCTATGGGCGTTACAAATCGTTCATTGAATGAATTTAAATTGCCTAAAAGTCCAGGATTTACAAAAGATAATTGGCTCCAAAGTTCCTGCACACCGTTTTCAATTGGCGTTCCCGTTAGCACTAATTTATAGTTTGAACGCAGCAGTCTTACTGCTTTTGACGATTGAGAACCTGCATTTTTTATGGACTGACTTTCGTCTAAAATGATATAATTAAATTTGTGTTGTTTTAAAATATCAATATCAACTCTGGCAGTGCCATAAGTGGTAATTATTAAGTCGTAATTATTAAAATATTTAGTGTTTTTTATGCGTTGAGTCCCTGTATAAATAAGTACTTTAAGGTTTGGCGTAAACTTTTTAGCTTCGTTTTGCCAATTAAAAACCAATGAATTAGGAACAATAATTAAACTAGTTCGAATACTATTTTGATTCAAATTGTTTTCTATCAATCCAGTATTTTGAACAGTTTTTTCTGTGGCTGTATTTGGTAATATTTCTTGA
>CAIUQQ010000204.1 GCA_903901345.1 uncultured Bacteroidota bacterium
AAATATAAAAATGCAACCTCAAGAATTAAAAATTGTAGTAGGCTTAGACATTGGAACAACTAAGGTTTGTGCCATTGTAGGTACTAAAAACGAACATGGCAAAATAGATATTCTTGGCATGGGAAAAGCGGAGAGTTTGGGCGTAATTCGTGGGGAAGTGAGAAACATTGACAAAACTGTTAACGCCATTAACGAAGCCATTGCTAAAGCAAAAGAAAGTGTTAGCAAAAACCCAAATGCAAATATTAAAGGAATTGAAATTTCATCGGTGCACGTTGGTATTGCAGGGCAACATATTAAAAGTTTGCAGCACAGAAATAGCATTAGCAGATTAAACACTGAAGATGAAATTAGTAAAGATGATGTGGAGCGTTTAATAAAAGATACTTATAATTTGGCATTGCCTCCGGGCGATAAAATTATTCATGTATTGCCACAAGAATATACTGTAGATGATGAAGTAGATGTAATAGAACCTATTGGTATGACGGGCATTCGCTTGTCAAGTAATTTTCATATTATAACAGGTCACATTGAAGCCATTAAAAATATAGATAAATCGGTAAAAAGAGCAAATTTAACAATTGCTGGTTTAATTCTAGAACCACTTTCAAGTGCTGATGCAGTGCTAGCGCAGGAAGAATTAGAAGCTGGTGTTTGCTTAGTAGATATTGGTGGTGGAACCACTGATGTAGCTATTTTTAAAAATGGAATTATTCGCCACACTTCCGTTATTCCTTTTGGTGGTAATGTAATTACTGACGATATTATTGATGGTTGCCAAGTATTGAGAAATCAAGCTGAGTTATTAAAAGTAAAATTTGGTTCAGCTTTAGAAGAACAAAATAAGGAAAACGAAATTGTTACCATTCCAAGTTTTAGAGGTCGTGCGCCAAAAGAAGTTTCTATAAAAAACTTAGCTAAAGTAATTCAATCTCGTGTAGAAGAAATTTTTGAAGAAGTATTGTTTCAAATAAAATCATCGGGATTAGAAAAGAAATTAAATGCGGGTATCGTTATTACTGGTGGCGGTTCTCAATTAAAGCATTTAACCATGACGGTAGAATTAGTTACCGGAATGGATACTAGAATTGGTTATGCAAACGAGCATTTAGGAAAATCGCATATTGATGAAATAAAAAGTCCAATGTATGCCACCGCGGTTGGTTTGGTTATTAAAGGCTTTGAAGGAATTGATATGAGTAGTGAAGAATCGAGTGAAGATTTGCTAGATATAAAAGAAGTAAAAGAAGGAAAAAGTATTTTTAAAGGATTATTGAAAAAATACAATAACTGGATGTTCAGTGCTGACGATATGAAAGACTTTTAGTAATTCAATCAATAAAAAAAAATTAATTATACCGCCAATGTTTAACTAAAGCAAAGGCATAAATAACAAGACCATGGAAACAAGAATAAAATTTAATTTACCAAAGGAAAAATCATCTATTATAAAAGTAATAGGTGTTGGTGGAGGAGGTGGAAATGCTGTAAATCACATGCACGAACAAGGAATCAAAGGAGTAGATTTTATTATTTGCAATACCGATTTGCAGGCTTTAGAAGCAAGTGCAATTCCAAACAAAATTCAGTTAGGCGCTAGCTTAACGCAAGGTTTGGGTGCTGGTGCAAATCCTGAAGTTGGTAAAAAAGCTGCTATGGAAGCCATTGAAGATATAATAGACATGCTTGGTGTAAACACCAAAATGTTATTTATAACTGCTGGCATGGGAGGTGGAACTGGAACTGGTGCTGCCCCTATTATAGCTAAAACAGCTAAGGAAATGGATATTTTAACAGTTGGTATTGTTACCACTCCATTTAATTTTGAAGGTAAAAAAAGAAAAACTTTTGCCGATGAAGGTTTAGAAAATTTAAAACGTTCGGTTGATTGTTTGCTAATTATTAGCAACGATAAAATTAAAGACATGTACGGAAACTTAGCATTGCGCGAAGCTTTTGGCCATGCCAATAATATATTAACAACCGCTGCCAAAGGTATTGCCGAAATAATTACTCATCCTGGTTATATAAACGTGGATTTTGAAGATGTAAAAACAGTTATGAAATCTAGCGGTGTAGCCTTAATGGGAAGCGCAATGGCCGAAGGGGAAGACCGTGCATTAGTAGCTGTTAAAGCCGCATTGGCATCGCCTTTATTAAACGATAATCAAATAGTTGGTGCTAAAAATATATTGTTAAATATTTCATCGGGAACTGAAGAAATATTAATGGAAGAATTTGAACAAATATCTGCTTATATTCAAAATGAAAGTGGCTTATCGGCTGAGTTAATTTTAGGAACTAGTTTTGATGAATCGTTAGGAAATAAAATTTCGGTAACATTAATTGCTACTGGTTTTGAAAGCAAACCTCGCGAAAACAAAGTGATTATTGGTTCTACTATTTCTGACGATTTTATTCAAAATATTAACAATAAACCATACGTAGTAGAAACCAAGCCAGAAATAGTTCAAGTAGTTCAAACTACTCCTAACGCTACCGTTAACAATAGTTTTGAAACCAAACCCGTTGAAAAAAAAGTAGATGAAACAATCAGAATTAATTTGATTGAAGATGAATTACCACAACAAGAAATAGCATTAGACAATGATTTGGGTTTTGGGTTGCGCATTGATGCAATCAATGAAGAAGAATCGTTTGATATTAATGCCATTGATTTAAAAATAGATGAGTCGTATTTTATAAACTCAACTGAAGAGTTAATAGAAGATGATTATTTGCTAGTAAATGAAGATGTTTTTATTGATAAAATAGAAACAATTAACCATGCTATAGTTCCAAAAGTATATCAACTTTCTGACGAAATGGAAAGCAATTCATTGGAGCAAGATAAAAAGATAGAACGCCAGATTCAAAGAATTAAAGAGTTAAAAAACTTAAACATTACCATCAATAATCCTCAAGGTTTGCGCGACTTAGAGAAGGAACCAGCTTATATTAGAAGAAATAAAAAACTGGATGATGTACCTCATAGTTCCGAAAAACAAATTTCGCGTTTAAGTTTATTTGAAGACTTAGTAAGCGGAAAATCAGAAATAAAAACCAACAATTCATTTTTGCATGATAACGTAGATTAGTGGATTTTATAAATATTGAAAAGCCTTGTAGAACTATAGTTCTGCAAGGCTTTTTTGTTATATATACTGTTGCCCCTGGCAATTAAATTTTATTTTTTTGCTTAAGATTGTGTCAATTTACAAGCTGTAAATGTAAAACATAAATTTACTTTTTAATTTATTGGTTGTGAAACACCACCCATAGTTAAGCAAGAATACTATTGCACATTTTTGTGCCGCTTTACCGTGTTTCCGTGTCTCTTACCCGTGTTTCCGTGCCGCTTACCCATATTTCCGTGTCCCTTATCCGTATTTCCATGCCGCTTTACCGTGTTTCCGTGTCCCTTACCTGTATTTCCGTGCGGCTTATCCATATTTCCGTGCGGCTTATCCATATTTCCGTGCCGCTTTACCGTGTTTCCGTGTCCCTTACCCATATTTTCATGCGGCTTATCCATGTTCCTGTGCCGCTTTACTAGGTTTCTGGGAAGTAGTCATTAGATTGTGTAAACTTAATAAAGTCACCCTTTGGGGTTAATTCATTGTAAAGGCATAGCCGAACAATAAAAACTCCGAAGTTTAATGTATATAGCCCTTTCGAATTCATACATGAGGTTTTGTATTTGGTAAATGTTTTTACCAAATGAATAAAAGTGATTAATGAGGATACCAAACACGACTAAAAACAAAAAACCGGCTTTTCGTTAAGCTCAACGTAGGTTAAACGTTAAACTTAACGACCGGTTTTTTCACACACTAAACGAACGAAAACTATCAACGCTCATTTAGTTTGTTGAATTTATTTTTACAAGCTAATCAAACATGTAATAATTAATTACACCTGTTTTTTGCTTGTTTGCCAAAGGCAATAGAATAGAAACACAATATTTTAAAACCGGCTGTTCGTTAAGTTCAACGTAGGTTAAACGTTAAACTTAACGACCGGTTTTTACACAAGCTAAACGACCGAAAACTACTAACGGTCCTTTAGTTTTTCCAATAGTTATTGGAAATATTGTTTTATTATATTTGGTTTTTAGTATTTATATTAGTGCTTCTGTTTTTCATTTTTTTATAACCATAAGCCACACCTGCGCTTACTAATAATATTATTCCTCCATCTACTGGAGTATCTTGTGGCTCATCTTCAAATCCACCAGTGCTTCCTGGTTGTGCGTTAGCGGTAAATGTTACACTTGCTAAAATTGCTGCTATTATTATTATTGTTTTCATATTTTGTTTTTTTGTTTTGGGGTTATGGGATGCGATTTATTGATAATTGGTTACGTGTTTTGGGTTATTTGTTTCGGTTATTTGTTTTGGTCACTGAGCTTGTCGAAGTGCATTTTAGCTTATCGACAAGCCCAACGACCGGTTATTCTATTTTACAAATTTTACTGTTTTATCATATCCGTTTTTATTGTTTATATTTAAAAAATACACACCATTTTTTAAGCCGTCTATATTTATTTGAGCAGTGTTGTCACTCATATTGGTGGTCATAATTTGTTTACCTGTTACATCGTATATACTTAAGTTGGAGTTTTTAAAACTTATATTACTAATACTAATATTCAATACATCGGTAGCGGGGTTAGGGTAAACTAAAAGTTGCGTAGCAGCTACATTGTTTTTATTCTCATTTACACCAGTAGTTGCTTTTCCATTTAGTATTAATTCAAAACGATTTTTACCCCATTGGTTTGTTCCAGGACCCATTTCAAATGTATATTTTGTATTTTTCCTTACATCGGTGGTAGTATTTGTATATCTATCAAATAAGCTTACGCTTACACCTGCATCAAAATTATTCATGTTTTTGAAATCAAAATTATAGGTAGCAATTTGAGTAGCTTCTACATTTAATTTAATATGAGTTTCTTCTGTTATAAATGGAATACAACTTGCAGTTAATAATACTGAATCTGTTCCATAAGCCGATAAGTTTAAGTTTTCATTATTAACTTTTTTAGTGTCAAATATTTCATTGTTCATAGTAGCACCATCAAACATTTTTACCACCATATAATCGCTTTCTGTGCTATCTTTATAGTATTTAATACCAAAATCAACTATACTAATGTCAGTTTTGTGAACTACAGTTGGGTTAACTGCTGTGTTTTTATATGCTTCTCTAAATTGGAATGTAGGAGATCCTATAGCTTGAACAAAGAAACCTGCTCCCGATGGAATAACTCCACTTGTTAGTCCACTAGGTGTGTTACTACTTGCATTGTAACTAACATAACTGTTACTTGTTGCGTTATAAACATATACCGATGGGTCAATGTTTGCTATTCCTAGGCCCGCATCATATTGTGCATTAAAATCGTATCCACAAGCATATGGATTACCTAAAAAGTTCCAACCTTGTGTGCTATTGGTTAAAGTTGGAGTAACATTACCTTGATTTACTGGTCCTGTTAATGCTAATGTAACATCTGTTTGGCTAGTAACAGTACCGTCTAATTGACCCGTTGTGCCTATTTGTCCTCTTATATATGTTCTAAAACCTTGGCCAGGAGTTAGTGCTTGGCTTGTACTAGTTAAATTTTCCCAACCTGCATTTAAATTAGTGTTATTACCACTAACCGTTTCGTTATATGTTCTAATTGAAGTGGTTTTTACACTTCTTGGATCTGAACCATAAGTAGAGTTAGGAAAATCAATATTAGCTTGGCAAGTATGCCAGCCAGTGGTAGGTAATGCAGTGCCTAAAGTAGTTCCATCGCCAGGGCCAGTTACGTAAAACTGTGTCATCCAATTGGCAACTGTTGCAGAAGTTACAGGTGAAGATAAGAATCTCCATCTGCGGCCTGCAGCACTAACATATCTTTCTACATTTACATCACCAGTAATACTTCCAGCACTTGTTCCAATACTTGCAGTTCCGCTAGCATTTGATTTTAAAGTTAAATTACCTCCTGAGGCTAATGTTCCACTGTTTATAGTTACCAATCCTGGAGTAGCTCCTGCTGTAATGTTTAATGCATTTGCAAGTGTGGTAGTGTTTCCATTAATAGTTAAGTTTTTTAATACATTGGTAGTTCCTGGTGTATCTTGGTCAAAATAAACATTTCCAGTTGTACCACTACATTCTAAATTTGAACTAGCTGAACCCTTTAATGAATTAGTACCAGAACCACTAAAGGCACCGTCTAAAGTTAAAGTATATGCTCCTATAGCAAGTTTGCCACTAGTAAGTGTAAGTGTTCCGTTTACTGTGCTGTTTGCACCTAAAGTTAATCCAGTAGTGTTGTTTAAAGTTAAGTTGTTAAAGTTAGAATTGCTTGAACCATTAATAATTTGAGCTGATGTGCCATTAAAGTTAATAGTTCCACTTCCATGTGCCAAGGTTGAATTGTTTCTAAAGTCACCAGTAATATTTACTATTGAAGCTGGAAGAGTTTTAGTTCCTGAGCCGCTTAATACTAAATCGTGGTAACCTTCATTTGTTCCGCCTGTTTGCGCTATAGTTTGAGGGCCGCTGCCCATATATTCTATCGTATTGTGCACATTTAATGCATTTAATGTACCATTATTGCATTATTGGTGAAAGTACCTGCTATTCTCATTATATTATCAGTTCCTAATGTTAAAACAGCACCAGTAGCAATGGTTACATTATAAAAAGTTGTTGGATCGGCCATGGTTGCATTAGCACTGGTAAATATTACGGTACTTGTTCCATAGTTAAAGGTACCTGAATTATTCCATGCGCCCACACCATCAGTAATAGTTAATGTTGGACTTCCAGTGGTAGCATTTAAAACCCCACCCGATAAAATTCTTATGGTGTAAATACTTGCTGTATTTGGTAATATAGGGTTATCGGCTGTGCTTGAAACTGTAATGCTAGGAATTATCACATTGCTAATTGAAGTTGGAATTCCTCCTACCCAATTGTCGGCTAAATTCCAATCGGTTAAGCTTACTCCACCACTAATCCATGTTACATTATTTGCGGTATCACCTTGTGCTAAAGTCCAATATTTAGTTCCAAAAGTAGTTTCTGCCACATGAAATAAACTTAAGTTAGATAATTCATACCAATGTTCAGTGAAATTTTTATTGGAATGGCCATGTTCTAAATCAGTACTTGTAGCTGTTATATAATCGAAGAAATCAATATTCTCTTCTGTAATACTATTTAATTCCGAAACTAAATAGTGCATACTTAGTGATATTCTACTATCGCTAGCACCACCTGTTCTTATAATATCTAAATAACGATGAATGGCATCTGATTTCCATGTGTGCGTAGGAGTTAAAACTATTTTTACAGTTATATTAGTTGGAGTTGTACCAGAAGTAATAGTTATGGTAGTATATCTATTTCCAAATGTATAAGGAGTAGTAGTTACAAAAGTATTTCGGGAAACTATTCCTGTTACATCACCAGTGCCAAGGGTAGTAGCAGTAGCGCCCATGGTTAAAGTATAGGTGCTCATGTCTAATGCACCGGCAGATGATGAAGCATTGTCACTTGTTAAAGTTAATACTCCATTTACTGTTATTCCTCCACCTGCAATTTTGGCATTTGTGCCTGTGCCACTTATGGTAAGGTTACTATACGTAGTGGCTATTAATGTTTGAGGTCCTGTAGCATTGTAATTTACGGTGTTTCCTGCTGCAGTTGTAGTTAAGGTAGTAAATGTAGGAACAGTAGGAGTGGTGCTAATATTTAAAGTGCTAGTAGAAGTAGCGTTGTTAAAACTAGTAACAGTGCTTGAACCTGAGTGGTTAACTATACCTGCTGCATTATTTGTTATACCTGTAATAGTTCCTGAACCTAATATATTAACTGTGCCAGTATTGGTAAAATTAGCTACTGCAGTAGTACTTGTAGCAGTGCTATTTATAGCAAATGTTCCTCCATTGGTATTGGTAGTAATTCCAATAGAACCTGCAGTAATATTTACTGTTCCAGCAGTGTTAGCCAATGTGCCCGTTCCTGTTAATGAAGTAGCGGAATTGATAATTCCTGTATTGGTAAGTGCCACAGTGGTTATGGTTAAAAGGGTAGCACAAGTTAAAGTTCCGTTGTTGGTATAAGTTCCAGTAAAAGTAGCTGTAGGTATGGTATTAGTTGTTGTGCCACCAATTGTTTTACTTTTACCACTAAAAGTATGCACTCCTGTGCTAGCAGTATAGGTTCCGTTATTGGTTAAATTACCTGCTATTCCAACTACTGCCGCACCAAATTCTGTTAATGTACCCGCAATAGTTACGTTGTTTCCAAATGATAAAGTTGCAGCTGCTGATTCTGATATTATTCCACCAGCATTAATAGTTACTGCACCAGTAAATGTTTTTGTGCCAGTGGCCGATGAAATTGCTAAAGTTGAAGCATTAGCTACGGTAGTAGTTCCTGTAACTGATAAGGCAAATGCTGCCGCTGTTAAAGTAGCTGCATTGGTTCCATTTCCCACCACTACATTGCCACCTACTGTTAAACCTACTACTGTAGTGGTACTTGCTGTGCCACTTAATGTTAAATTTCCTGTAATACTAGTAGTGGTAGTGGTTAATGTTTTTGCTCCTGTACCCGAAAGTGTTAAGTTAGCCACCGTTGCTGGTAAGCCAGTAGTAGTTTGTGCCGCATCATTAAATTCATAGTTAGCAGCTGCATTAAGTGTAGTTGTGGTAAATGAAGTTGAAATTGTTCCTAAAACACCGTTTATTATTCCATTTGCATTAGCTGTAATTAGTGTTCCACCCGAACCTAGAATAAATATTGTGGAGCATGAACCGGATCCTATTGTAGCATTTATTTGATTTGCATTACTATTTACTTGAATTGTTCCATTTACGGTTAATGTAGAACTTCTTCCATTTCCTTTTGCGGCCATTGTAATTGTATTTGCACCAAAATTTGCTGTACCTCCGGCATTTATAGTTAGGTTAACACCTACATTAGCTCCACTTGAATTACCAAATGTAACAGCAGTTCCAAATGTGGCTGTTTGACCACTGCTAATAATAAAAATGTCAGCATCTGTGGTAAAATTTGGTGCTACTGTTCCTCCTCCTCCAATGCCACCTGTATTCCAATTTGCTGGTGTTTGTGCAGCACCTACACCAGTAGTAGTTAAATAATAAGTAGCAGCGTTGGCTTTAAAAACTGCTGAGGTAAATAGAAAAATAGTAATTAATAAAAAAGATTTTTTAATTAATTCGGCACGTTGGTTTTTGTTTTCAAACGTTGTTGGGGATTTGCAATTTATAAAATTGCTACTTGTTTTGTTTAAATTTTGTTTCATGATATTTAATTTTTAATTTGTTTCTATAAATTTTGAAATGCCACCTAAAGAATCAGGAGGATAATTTGTATTATTGGATATGAATAAGTTTTCCGGGACCTTGATGGTATCAGTTTTAACTTTATCGGGCAGTTTTAGGTTATAAAACTTCATTGTCTTTAGTTCAAATGCTAAAAAAAGCAACAGAACTATTATTCCTAAAAATCTACTGTCAATT
>CAIUQQ010000205.1 GCA_903901345.1 uncultured Bacteroidota bacterium
CCAGCTGATTTTGATTCATTTTAATAAAACAAAAACAATATCACTTAGTCAAATTTTGATTAAGTGATATTTTATAAAAAAAATATAAAATAAATTACTCGTATGAAGAAGTATATTTTACAAAGTTTAGTAGCCTGTTTTGGAATTTTGGCTACAGTAAATGCAGGAAATCCAGATAGAGCTGGTGGAGCTGGTGCAACTCAGCTTTTGGTAAATCCTTATGTTAGAGGAATTGGTTTAAGTGGTTCTAATACTGCTTCAGCTCGTGGCTTAGAATCATATTATTTAAATATAGGTGGTTTAGCTTATGTAAAGAAAATGGAAATTCAAGCTTCTCAAACTAGATACTTGGTAGGTACAGATATTTATATCAATAACTTTGGCCTTGCGCAAGCATTAGGCGAAAATGGAAGTGGTGGAGTTTTAGGTGTTGCATTTTCTTATTGGGATATTGGTAGTATTCCTATTACCACTACTGAAGCACCTGACATGACTTTAGGAACTTATACTACGCAAATAATGAACCTAGGATTAGCATATTCAAAAACTTTTTCTAATTCTATTACTGGTGGTTTAATGGTAAGATACGTAAGTGAAGGTACTGCAAATGTTAATGCAAGTGGAATTACTTTAGATGCCGGTGTTCAATATCAAACTGCTTTAAATCCTACTAAGAAAATTAAGAAACAAGATTTCAGATTTGGAATTGCTATTCGTAACTTAGGTCCCGATTTTGCTTATCAAGGTACTGGATTATCAACTAATACCACGGTTACAGCAACTGGCGCAACTCGAAAAACATTATTCGGTTCTCAACCATTTAATATGCCAGCTTTAGCTAATATTGGTGTTACTTATGATATGCGTTTAGATAAAGGTGAAGAAACTTATGACCATAGATTATCAGTTTCTGGTAACTTTAATTACAATGCGTTTTCATCAAATATTACGGCTTTAGGATTAGAATATGCATTTAAAAGTATGTTTATGGTTAGAACTGGATATGCGCATCAAGAAGGTAATTTTTCAAATTCTGACTACAGAACTCCTCAATATGGTTTAAGTTATGGTGTTGGTTTTAATTTACCAATTAGTGATGCTGGTACTGCATTATCTATTGATTATGCTTACCAACCAACAGTTATTTTTAACGGAATTCATAGCATTGGTCTTAAACTAACTTTAGGAAATAACAACTAAAATAATATATTTGCTAATACAAAGGAACGTTCGGAATGCATATTCCGAACGTTTCTTTTTGTTTTTAATTGTATCAAAATATTAAAAAAATGAGTAAAAAAACATTATCAGTTCCACCACCTTTAAATTATTTATCGAAAGAGGGATTTGAAAGGTTACAAAATGAACTTCACGATTTAAAATTTGTAAAACGTCCTTTTATTTCTAAGCAAATTGCTGATGCAAGAGATAAAGGCGATTTGAGCGAGAATGCCGAATACCATGCTGCTAAAGAAGATCAAGGGCATTTGGAAACTAAAATTTCACAGGTAGAATCCCTTTTGGCTATTAGCAGAATTATTGATGAATCAAAACTTGACAATTCTAAAGTAATGCTTTTGAGTAAAGTTTTAGTGTTGAATCATAATGTAAAAAAAGAATTTACTTATATTGTTGTTTCTGAAAATGAAGCTGATTTCAAAATTGGTAAAATCTCTGCTAAATCTCCAATTGGTGCTGGATTAATGGGAAAAAAATTAGGCGAAATTGCTGAAATTACTGCTCCTGCTGGTATTATAAAATTGGAAATTTTAAATATTTCATTTAGCTAAAATATGTCTAGTATTTTTTCTAAAATTATTGCAGGTGATATTCCTTGTTATAAAGTGGCTGAATCTGAACATTGTTTAGCCTTTTTAGATATCAATCCATTAACAAAAGGACATTTACTAGTAATACCTAAAATAGAAACAGACTATATTTTCGATTTAGAAAACAAAAGCTATACAGAACTTCATTTATTTGCTAAAACTATTGCAATTGCTTTAAAAAAAGCCATAAATTGTAACAGAATTGGAATTACTGTAATTGGTTTGGAAGTTCCACATGCGCACATTCATTTAATTCCAATAAATGAAGTAAGTGACATGAACTTTTCTAATAAAAAACTGACTTTTTCAAAAGATGAATTTTTAGAAATAGCAAACTCAATCGCTAGCTTTTTATAAAAAAATTACTTTATAAAAAAACCCGATAACTAATTTTAGTTATCGGGTTTTTTATTTAATATTTTGGTACAACTACTTTCGCGGCTGTGATCCTGGTCTTACTCTTTGGCCTGGTAATAATATTTTTGGCGCTTCTTCTTTTAATTTAATAATAGGCGCTACATAATTTATATCGATTACTTTTACAGTAGTTCTTCTGTTTTTTTGATGCTCAGATTCAGGACATTTTTGTCCTTGTTCTCTTTCATTTGGACCTTCACAAGCACAAGTAGGAACTGCTAATTCGTTCTCTCCATAACCTTTTGAAATCAATCTATTTGAATCTACACCGTGGCTAATTAAATAACCAACACATGAATCAGCACGTCTTTGTGATAATCTAATATTATACAATGAATCTGCTCTACAATCAGTATGAGAACCTAACTCAAATTTTAACATTGGATATTTGTTCATAATGATCAATAATGAATCTAATATTTCAGCCGAACGTGGTCTAATATCTGCACTATCCAAACCATAGAAAATACCTTGTACTTCAAATGTTTTTATATTGATTGGCATCAATTCTAAATCTTGAATTAAATCTGTTGATACTTCTAAACCTTTGGTAGTTTGTGAGTATATTTTACTATCATAAAACAATGGTTTATTGCCATACAAATCATAATCAGTACCAGCACGTAATGGAATTTTATATGAACCAACGCCATCTGTTTTCAAAACTAGTTTTACTGTATCTGAACTGTTTGTAAATGAAATAGTAGTGTTTTTCAAAATTTCTCTAGTTTCAGAATTACGAGCTACACCACTTAAAGTAAATACCAAAGGAGTTTTTGTAAATCTATAAATATCATCACTTCCTTTGCTACCATTTGCTCTGTTTGATGAGAAAAATCCACTTTCTTTATCTTTTGAAACAATGATTGAAAAATCGTCACCACCAGAATTTATTGGTGGTTTCATGTTAATTGCATCACCCCAATCTTTTCCTTGTCCTGTAGCACGATAAATATCGAATCCACCCATTCCACATTTCCCATTTGAAGAAAAATATAAAGTTCCATCTTCGTGTAAAAAAGGATAACCTTCATCTCCTTCTGTGTTAATAGTTGGTCCTAAATTTACTGGATCGCCCCAGGCATTTCCTCTTTTGCTAAAACTTACACTGTAAATGTCTTTACTTAATTCTACTCCTTCAGGATTTTCGGCACTTGTAACAGGCTTTGCTATACTTCCTGGCATATTACTTGAGAAGTATAAAACTGTTCCGTCTTTACTTAAAAAAGGATGGCCACAATCAAATGAATCGGTACTAAAAGGAAGTGCAACTGGAACGCTCCATTCTGTGCCACTTAATTTTGATTCGTATATTCTGCAATGAGCACCTTTTCCATCAAATTTTGCTCCGTAATTACATTTTGTAAAATACATGGTAGTATATTTTGCATCAAAACAAACAGTACCATCATTCCATTTACCGTTAATATTAGTTTTGTCAACTAATGCGGGTAAGCTATAACTTTCAATAATTTCTTTGTTTTTTTTGTTAAGTTTTAAAGTAGTATTGTAAACATCACTGTATCCATTATTAAACCAACCATATTTATTTTTTCCACTTACACCAACTTCTAATCTATCGCTGGTAAACATTAACTGGTCTTTTCTGTAATACATAGGAGCATAATCACTCCACTTTGTATTTAGTTTTACAACGTTTTCTACTAAATAACGGGTTCTTTCCGATTTCCATTTTTGAGCACTAACACTACCGCAATCCTCTAAATCTATTTTAGGATCAGAGCCTACAATTTTTTTGTATTTGTTAGCTTCAGTAATTGACTCAACATATTTTTCCGAAAATTTCAATGCTTGAATTTGACGATATTTTGCTTCAGCATTTGTTGGATCTTGTTGAACAGCTTTGGTATACCAAGCTTCAGCTACTGGCCAATTATTGGAAATTCTATAACATTCAGCGGCATAAAAAGCCGCTTCTTTTTTTATTTCTTTATTTTTAGTTTTGCCATAAACTTTTTTGTAAATATCGCCAGCAGCAGCATATTCTAAGCCTTTAAATTTTTTGCGTGCTTCGTTAATATCTCCTCCGCCTCCACCTTTACATGCAAATAATAATGCTGAAAGGATTAGTACAAATCCTGATAATTTTATCATGTAGTTTTGTTTCATGTTTAAATACTTTGCTTTTGATTTAGGATAAACGCAATTTTATACATTTTAACGTATAAAACAATGTTTTTTTTTGAAAGAATTTATTTTTTAATTGCCTAAATATGAATACTTTTAAAAAAAACAACCATTTAATTATAAACTAAATGGCTGTTTCAAAAGGCATAAAAACTCAAATTTTATTTTATAAATAACATTTCTCTATATTTTGGTAATTGCCATAAAGTATCATCAACTATAAACTCTAATGCATCACTTGCCGCTCTTACATTGTCAAATAATGGTTTTACCTTATGACAGAAAATTAATGCAGTTTTATGCGTATCGGTTGCATGATGTGCTTTATCTGTTTCCACTAAAAGCTTGTCTACATTATCGCAAATAGTTTTGATATGTTTTGAAATAACTTCAATGGTTTTTAATTGTGTTTCATAAGTAGCTTTGCTTAATCCAGCTCCTTTTAAAGCTTGAACATTGATGGCTAATTTGCTTTGGTATTCAACAGCTGCAGGAACCACATGCGAAATAGCTAATTGTGAAATTGTTTTTGCTTCAATGTCTATTTTTTTAACATATACTTCTTGCATAATTTCATAACGAGCATCTAACTCTATTTTACTAAAAATATTATTTCTAATAAATAATTCTGTCGATTGTTTCGACACATATGCATTCAATGCTTCAGGAGTAGTTTTTACATTTGATAAGCCACGTTTTGCAGCTTCTTTTACCCATTCGTCACTGTAACCATTTCCTTCAAATAAAATATTTTTTGAAGCTTTATAATAGACTTTTAGGGTTGATAAAATTGCTTCATTTTTAGTTTTTCCTTTTTTAATTAAACCGTCAACTTCTACTTTAAATTTATTCAACTGGTCAGCCATCACTGTGTTTAACACAATCATTGCGTTAGCACAATTAGCACTAGAACCAACTGCACGGAATTCAAATTTATTTCCTGTAAATGCAAAAGGTGAAGTCCGGTTTCTATCGGTATTATCTAATAAAATTTCCGGAATTTTTATAACATTTATAGCTTCTTTCGACTTAGTATTTACTTTAGCACTCGATTTATCGTTTAATATAGAATCTAACACATTGGTCATCTGACTACCAATAAAAATACTCATGATAGCTGGTGGTGCTTCATTAGCTCCAAGCCTATGGTCGTTACTTGCCGATGCGATTGATGCACGTAATAAATCTGCATGATCGTTAACAGCTTTTACAGCATTTACAAAAAAAGTAAGGAACTGAATATTTGTTTCTGGGTTTTTTGTAGGCGATAATAAATTAATACCTGTATTAGTAATTAAACTCCAATTATTATGTTTTCCGCTTCCGTTAACTCCAGCAAATGGTTTTTCGTGTAACAAAACTTTTAAACCATGACGCTGACTAACTTTTTCCATTAAATCCATTAACAATTGATTATGGTCAACGGCTAAGTTTGCTTCTTCAAAATTTGGAGCGCATTCAAATTGTCCAGGTGCCACTTCATTGTGACGAGTTTTTAAAGGAATTCCTAATTTGTAAGCTTCAGTTTCATAATCTACCATAAAGTCATGAACTCTTGGTGGAATTGAACCAAAATAATGATCGTCTAATTGTTGGCCTTTTTCGGGTGCATGTCCCAATAAAGTTCTGCCTGTTAGCATTAAATCAGGACGAGCATAATACATGGCTTCGTCAATTAAAAAATATTCTTGTTCTATTCCTAAACTGATAGATGCTTTGGTAACATTTTTATCAAAATAACTAGCACAAACAGATACAACAGCTTTTTCGGCTGCATGCAATGCTTTTAAAAGAGGTGCTTTAAAATCTAATGCTTCACCAGTATAAGCCACAAAAATAGTTGGAATACACAACGTTTTACCATTACTTTCTTCCATTATAAATGCTGGCGATGAAGGATCCCAAGCTGTATAACCGCGTGCTTCAAAAGTATTTCTTATGCCACCATTTGGAAAGCTACTTGCATCTGGTTCTTGTTGAACCAATGCGCCTCCCGAAAACTTTTCCATTGAACGACCTTCTTCGGTTGGTTCAAAAAAAGCATCGTGTTTTTCTGCAGTTGCACCTGTTAATGGTTGAAACCAATGTGTGTAATGAGTTACACCGCGGCTCATTGCCCAATTTTTCATTCCAGATGCTACTGCATCTGCATGAACACGGTCAATTTTTTCGCTCATTTTAACTGCTCTTGAAACTGCTTCGTAAGCTTCTTTGCTTAAAAAGTTTTTCATGGCATTGTCGTTAAAAACATTGCTGTTGTAAAAATCAGAAACTTTATCTGAAGGGGCTTTTGTTAATACTGGAGTTCTGCTCAAGGCAGTTTTTAAAGCGTTAAAGCGTAAAGTTGACATTTAATTAGATTTATTTTTGGTGTAAAAATAATAAATAACAAAAAATAAGCCCTATTTTTTTATAATTTTTTTTCAAAATAATTAGCACAGCCTTTTAAACACAAAGACCTTGAACGAATTATTTTTTTGGACCTTTGGGTTGTAAGGGTCTAATTTCTAAATTTACCGTGTGGAAATTTTCAGGCATTTGCAAAGTAAAAATTAAATTAGCAGCCACATCCTCGGGCATTAACATATAATCGTGGGGTTTTACTCCCGGACTATTTCTAAAAAAATCAGTTTTGGTAGAACCAGGATAAATACAAGTTACTTTTATTTTAAAATCGCGCACTTCACGAAATAATGATTCCGATAAACCTTTAACCGCCCATTTTGTTGAACAATATCCCGAAACCTGTGCCATTCCTTCTAATGCAGCTGTAGAAGCAATATTTATTATATGCCCACTTTCCTTTTCTTTCATTTTTGGCAATGCCATTTTACAACAATAAAAAATGCCATTTACATTGGTTTCCTGCATTTCATGAAATTGTTCAATTGGCAGGTCTTCTAAAAATCCAAAATAGCCTAAGCCAGCATTATTAATTAAAATATCGATGGTTTGGTTGCTTGCTGCAAAAACTTGAGAAAATGCATTTTGTACCGATTCAAAACTTCTAACATCGCAAGGAATAAACGTGTAATTTGGATTTGAAATATCATTATTGTTTCGGCCAAAGCCAAAAACTTGAGCGCCATTTTCTAATAATTTTTGGCAAACTGCTTTGCCTATTCCTTTGCTTACGCCTGTTACTACTGCTATTTTGTTTTGTAAATTCATATTGTTGGATTGAAAGATTTGAATCCCAATTAATCGGGAGCAAGATTACAAAAATTATAAGATTGTAACGCTACTCTATTTTATTTCAAAAGCTGGTTAGCCTAAAAGTTACCATTTTTTAAAAACTACAAAAACAGCAAGCACAATAAGTGCAAAACCCAACACATGATTCCATGCCAATTTATCTTCTTTAAAAACAAAATAATTAATAATAACAAAAACTGAGAGTGAAATTACTTCTTGAATTGTTTTTAGTTCAAACATATTAAACGGTCCTCCATTTTTATCATAACCAATTTTATTTGCAGGAACCATAAGCGAATACTCTGCTAATGCAATGAGCC
>CAIUQQ010000206.1 GCA_903901345.1 uncultured Bacteroidota bacterium
TAGTTTGTTTAATAGAACAAGAGAAATAAATTTAAGTCAATACAATGTATCTAATATTCGTAAAGTGTTTCCTTCCAACAACGATACTGTTTTTTTGCAAGCTTATTTCAAATATGGTTCTATTTTCAAATATGGCTTACTTGCAACATACGATGGTGGATATACTTTTACAAAAGATTTCTTTTTTAACACAGTTGATTTTACTCCAGGTGGTGTAAATTTATTTTTTTTTAATAGTCAAACAGGTTATTTTGTTAAAGATACAATTGATGAACAATGTTTATTAACCTATCAAACATACGATGCTGGCAAAACTTGGGAAAGAAGAAGCGGATGCGATTATTTGAAGTATAAATATAAAACAGGCAAACTTGGACCATTAGGTGAAACCTTTAGAAGAAATGGAACAGCAATAGGAATTTTTTATAATAATACATATGATACTAATTATATTGCATACACTTACAATTACGGTAAAACTTGGCAGGATAGGTTATTAGGACCTACAAAGTTTGGCAGAATTACTACTAGAAATGCTGCACGCTTTATTTTGCATAAAAGAGAAAGCCCAATATTGGCTTATACAACAGACAGTGGGAATACTTTTCAAACTTTTCAAAGAGATGAATTAATAACAAACATAACTTTTTGCGAAAATAATAACGGAAATGGTTTTTATATTATGACAACAAAAAATGGAACTTTTGTAAATTATAACGAGGATAATAATTGGAAAAAAATAGATAATGAAGATTTTAGGTTTTCTTTTTTCAAAAGCAGCACAAATGGATATGCAGCCAAGGATATAAACAATGGAATTGAGTATCAAATTTATAATTATGCGAATGAAAATAATGTGAGAACAGAAAATTTATTACAAAATAATACTATTTCAATTTACCCTAATCCCGCAACAACCAAACTAACCATTACTTCCGAAACAGCCATTAAAGAAATATATATCAATGATGTATTAGGAAAACTTGTTAAACAATTGAATTTAGAAAACACCAATACTAAAAGTAATGAAATAGCAATAGACGAATTAAGTGTAGGCATTTATATTATTCAAGTAGTTGATGTGTTTGATGCAAAATTGAATACAAAATTTATAAAGGAATGATGATACTATAGACCTTACAGGTTAAAAAAAACCTGTCAGGTCTTTATTCCTATTCCGTCAGATGCTTAAAAAGCATTGCGTTGCCAAGGCGTCAGACGGGTAATTACAACAGTCCAACTAAATTAAAAAATCCCAATTGCAAATCAATACAATTGGGATTTTCTTATTTCGGTTGGTGAGTACAGATAGTTATCGGCATCCAACCGAGGACAAATGATTATCCTAAGTATGATTTTAAGATTTTGCTTTTCGATGATTTACGTAATCTACGCAAAGCTTTTTCTTTTATTTGGCGAACACGTTCACGTGTTAAACCAATTTTTTCACTGATATCTTCTAGCGTATGTGCTGGTCCGCCATCTAATCCGTAATAGAATTTCAACACGTCTTTTTCTTTTTCGCTTAAAGTAGAAATAACACGGTTAATTTCTTTTTGTAACGACTCATTGATCAACTGAACATCAGGACGAGGCTCATCGTTGCTGTCTAAAATTCCTAATAAAGTATTGTCTTCTCCTTCGGTTAAAGGTGCATCAATTGATAAATGACGTCCTGTGCTGCGCAATGCATTTTCCACTTCTAAAATTGGAATATCCATGGCTAAAGCAATTTCTTCTACCGTTGGTTCGCGCTCTAATTGTTGTTCTAATTTTGCAGCAGCATTACCAATTCTCCCTATTGAACCTACTTTGTTTAACGGTAAACGAACAATACGACTTTGATCGGCTAAAGCTTGTAAAATTGATTGGCGAATCCACCAAACTGCATAAGAAATGAATTTAAAACCACGGGTTTCATCAAAACGTTTTGCCGCTTTTATTAAACCTAAATTTCCTTCGTTTATTAAATCACCAAGCGTTAAACCTTGGTTTTGATATTGTTTTGAAACTGAAACCACAAAACGCAAATTGGCATTTACCAAACGTTCCAAAGCTACTTGATCTCCCTCTCTAATTCTACGTGCAAGTTCTACTTCTTCCTGCGCATCAATCATAGAAACTTTGCTTATTTCATTCAAATATTTATCTAACGACTTACTTTCACGATTGGTAAACTGTTTGCTTATTTTTAGTTGCCTCATTACTATATATATTCCTCTTTACTTTTTGTGTGTTGGTGAAATTTTGACTTGCAAATGTCGGATAATTTTACAGCCTTTTAGTTATAAAACATAATAATATTTTTCATATTGGTAAAAATATTAGTTTAGTTTCTGTATTACAGCGAATTATAATTTTATATTTTGTTGAAATGTGAATGATTGAAAATTTATTTTTTTAATAGGAATTTATAAAATGGTGTTATTAATAAAAATAAAAAAACTAAAGAGGAAACCCCAAAAAAACCATAAAAATAAATAAAGGATTTTCCGCCATTCCATCCTACTGAGATCGGAAAGCACACGTCTGAACTCCA
>CAIUQQ010000207.1 GCA_903901345.1 uncultured Bacteroidota bacterium
CTAAAAAAAGCATTTTTATTATATAATATAATAAAATGAAAACTGTGCTTGTAACTGGTGGAACCGGACTTGTAGGCCAAGGAATAAAATCTATTTCTTTACATTTTCAAAATCAACTGGAATTTATTTTTATTTCTTCAAAACAATTTGATCTTACAAAGTCAGAACAAGTGGAAAAGATGTTTGAAACACATAAACCAAATTACATTATTCATTTGGCTGCATGTGTAGGAGGTCTTTTTAAAAATATGAACAACAAGGTCGAAATGTTGGAAAAAAACTTGCTACTCAATTATAATGTAATTCATTATAGTCACGTTTACAAAGTTGAAAAATTAATTGCTTGTCTTTCCACTTGTATATTTCCTAATAATATACCTTCTTACCCAGTTACAGAAGAAATGTTACATGATGGACCTCCTCATTCATCCAATGATGCTTATGCTTATGCTAAAAGAATGATTGAAATACATTGTAAAGCATACAGAGAAAATTTTGGAGATGAATTTATTTGTGTTTCTCCCACCAACATTTACGGGCCTCATGATAATTTTAATTTGGAAGACGGACATGTTCTACCAGTTTTAATTCATCGTTGTTTTTTAGCAAAGCAATCCAAACAAAAATTTATTATTCGAGGAACGGGAGCACCTTTAAGGCAATTTATTTTTTCAGAAGATGTTGGACTTGCTATTGTAAAAATTTTATTGACAGAAAATGTTCCTGATAATATTATTTTATCAGTTCCGGAAAGTCAAGAAATTAGTATCGCTGAAATAGGTAATATGATTGCCAAAAATTTTGATTATCAAGATCATATTGTGTTTGATAATAGTTACAGTGATGGGCAATTCAAGAAAACAGTTTCTAATAAACGTCTTTTGACTTTATTTCCAGATTTTAAATTTATTTCTGTTCAAGATGGAATACAGAGAACGATTCAATGGTTTTTGGAAAATAAAAATATTGCAAGAATTTAATTTTATAATTCAATTTGAATAGGAAGTGTTATTGATGGTTTCGGTAACAATACTTGATTTAATATCAACATGGATGTTTGTCCCGCCAAAATTTGCGCTGTCAAATACAATGCAAGTAATGTCCAAGTATCAATATTTCCCTCCCAATATTTTAGTTTAGTAGCACTAAAATCCATGAGAGAAACAGCAGGATTATAATGACCTCCAGAAACTTTACCCGTCATATAAATACTTGTAGAAAGAGCAGCTCCAATAGTTAAAGGAGTGACAACACCAAAAGAATTTTGCTTGACGACTGAAAAGATGGTTCCTAGAAAGAAAAAAGTTCCAATAAATTCAGCTAGAAATATTTTAAAATACATTTTTATTATTGGATAACAAGTCTTTAAGCAAAATAGGCTAATTTTTTTTTTATTAGAAATAAAATGCCAAGAATACTTAAAAATCAAATACACAACTACTCTGTAGGTCTTACGCAAGCTGAAATGAATAAAGCTCAAAGTTTATTGAATCGTAAAAAGATAATAGTTGACGCAGATAACGTAGACGTATTTAAAAAATTGACAATTTTACCGAATTGTGAAGAGTTAATGTGTATTTATCAAGAATTACAAGCCTTACCGGAATTACCAAATTGTAGACGCCTATATTGTTCTGTTAATCAATTAATTGCTTTACCTGCGTTACCACAATGTACCAATTTAAATTGTTCTAATAATCAAATTACTGAACTACCAGAATTACCGAATTGTACTCATTTAGATTGCTCTAATAATCAAATAATTGCTTTACCTCAATTACCCAATGGTTTTGATATAAATTGTAAACATAATGAATTAACAGAATTACCAGATTTGACCGAGTGTTTTGGTTTAGATTGTTCTTATAACCAAATAACAGAATTACCTGAGCTTCCTAATTGTATAGAATTAGATTGTTCTTATAATTTAATAACTCAAATACCTGAGCTACTCCATTGTCCAGACCCGATTTATGATAATAATCCTATTGTACCCGTGTTACCAGCAGAACTTTATCAGACAAATCGTGCTTGGTGGGATTCTCAACAACAAAGACAAACAAAACAACAAATCAAACACCAATTAACCCAGCAACAGAAAAAGCATATTCA
>CAIUQQ010000208.1 GCA_903901345.1 uncultured Bacteroidota bacterium
ATAAATAAAAGAAGTAGTTTATTTTCCTACTTGTGTAGCCATTACAATTCTAATTTTTAGTCGAGTTCCAATAGAAAGAATATCTACTAAATCTTGAATATTTAATTTTGCATCCATGCGCAAAACAATGGTTGGGTCTTCAACTCCAGCAGTTTTTGTTTTTAAAACTTGCTCTAAAGTTGAGGGGTCACTGATAAATTCTTTTTCAAAATAATATTCCTTGTTTTCATTAACCGAAAGTGCGTATTGTTTTTTGTTTAAAGTTTGACTTTTATCTGCCTTAGGCAATAAAACTTTTATAACATTTGGATTAGCAATGGTTGAAATAATTAAAAAGAATAGCAAAAGAAAAAACATAATATCGTTAAGCGATGAAGTAGCAACTTCAGCTTCAAATCGTTTTTTTCTGCGTAATTTCATACTGTTTATTTTGTTAAATTAGCTTTCTAAAACATCAATAAAATCTACAGCAGTGCGCTCTAATTTAGTGTTAAACTTGTCAATCATACTGTTTAAAAAATGGTAGCCTGTGTAAGCCACTACACCTACAATTAAACCAGAACCAGAAGTTATCATTTTTTCGTATAAACCACCAGCTATTAAACCGATACTAATATTGTCGCTTACAGCAATATTGTAAAATATTTTAATAATACCGGCAATAGTTCCAATAAAGCCTAACATGGGAGCTATACCAGCAATAATTCCTAACCAATTTAAGTTTTTTTCTAATGCGCCAGTCTCTAAACTAGCCATACTTTCTATGCTGCTTTCAATGTCTTTTATTGGTTTTCCAATGCGCATAATTCCTTTTTCAATTACTCTACTAATTGGAGAATTTACACGTTGACAAAAAGCACGAGCAGCTTTCAAATCGCCTTTGGCCAAAAGGTCTTTTACATTATTCATAAAATTAACTTCTAATTTTGAAGCATTTTTTATATAAATAAAACGTTCAATAATTAAGTAAATAGTTACTACTGATAACAATCCAATAGGAATCATTACCACTCCGCCTTTAAAAATTAATTCTAAAAAGTTTAAACCTTCTTGTGTGTTTTCCATTGCTAAAAAAATTTATTATTTAAGTAACGAAAGTAAATAGTGTTTGTGTTTATTAAATGGGCATTTATAAACACATTGTTACATTTTTGGAGTGTTATTCTAAAAAACTATTCAATTTAATATCATTTTTCAAAAAACGCCTAATTAGGCGTTTTGTTGACTTGTTTACACTGCCGCAATTTAAAATAAATATTTAACTGCTTAATAATTAGTATACTTAAAATCTTTGCTTTTAAGTACTCAAAACATATATTTGCGCTCCTTTGTGAATTTAATAAGAAGCAACAATTCAAAAGGAAAATTTATATTGGTTAATTAACTAAGCAATATATTTTTACAAAATGAAATAACAAAAGAATACATATAACAAAATGAAAATTAAAGGAGCAGTTAAGTTTTTTACCATTGCCTTAGTGATAGTTAGTTTATTCCATCTATCATTTTCGTTGGTAACCTACCGAGTAGAGCAAAAAGCAAAAGCATTTGCTAATGGTGATTTAGAAAAAGAAAGATCGTACATTGATTCAATTGGACGTGAAGTAGTGTATAACGTAGGTATAAAAAAATATACTTATTTACAGTGCAAAGCGCATGAATTAAACCTTGGATTAGATTTACAAGGTGGTATGAACGTAACTTTAGAGTTAAGTCAAGATGAGTTAGTAAGAGGATTAGCAAATAATAATCCTGACATTAACTTTAACAAAGCAGTGAATAATGCTTCTGAAGCACACAAAACAAGTCAAAAAGAATTTGTTGTTTTGTTTGGTGAAGAATATGCTAAAATAGATCCTAATGGAAAATTAGCAGCTATTTTTGCTAACGCAACCAATAGAGATAAAGTAAAATTAACTTCAACAAACGCTGAAGTATTACAGTATTTAAAAGTAGAAACTGAATTAGCCATTGAGCGTTCGTTTAAAGTTTTACGTACTCGTATTGATAAATTTGGTGTTACTCAACCAAATATTCAAAAACAAGAAGGAACTGGCCGAGTAGTGATTGAATTACCAGGTGTTGATAATCCTGCTCGTGTGCGTAAGTTATTACAAGGAACTGCTAAGTTAGAGTTTTACCAAACTTATGATAACACGGTTGCTTATGGTTTTTTACAAAAAGCAAATGATGTTTTAAAAACATTAAATGTTGCAGAAACTGCAACTACAACTGATACAACTAAAGCTGAAACAAATGCATTAGCAGATATAGGTGGTGCAAAAGCGAAACCTGATAGCACTACAAAAGCGAAAAAAGATACTGCTACTAATAAGCAAATGACTCCTGAGCAATTCCAAAAAGAAAATCCTTTATTGGGAATTATTATGCCAGTAGTTGACGAAAAAGGTCAATTAATGCCTAGTGGTTCTTGGTGTGGTACTGCTGTAATTAGAGATACTGCTAAAATTAATGCAATGCTTGCTCGCCCTGAAGTAAGACGTGAAATTCCTACTGATGTAAAATTTGCTTGGGAATATAAAGGTGTTGGCGATAATGGTGGTGCTGTACGTTTACACGCTTTAAAAACTGAACGTAATGGCGAAGCTGCTATGAGTGGCGAACGCGTTATACAAGCTAATAGAGATATTTCGCAATTAAGTGGCCAAGTAGAAGTAAACATGACTATGGACGGTCAAGGAACTACTGAATGGAAAAATTTAACAAAACAAAATATTGGACATTCTATATCTATTGTGCTTGATAATTTAGTTTACTCATCGCCAAATGTACAAAACGAAATTCCTAACGGACGCTCTGTGATTAATGGTGGATTTACGGAAGAAGAAGCACTAGATTTATCAAACGTTTTAAAAAGTGGTAAATTACCAGCTACTACTCGTATAGTTGAAGAAGCAGTAGTTGGACCAAGTTTGGGTGCTGAAGCAATTAGCCAAGGTTTATGGAGTATGATTATTGCTACTATCGTTATTTTAATATTCATGGTTTTATATTATAGTAACTCAGGTTATGTAGCCGATTTAGCTGTACTATTAAACGTATTCTTTATTTTGGGTGTTTTGGCATCAATGGGAGCAGCATTAACACTTCCTGGTATTGCTGGTATAGTACTTACAATTGGTATGGCAGTAGATGCAAACGTACTAATTAATGAACGTGTAAAAGACGAATTGCATAGTGCAAGAAGTTTAAAAAATGCTATTGCTGATGGGTATGCACATGCAAGTTCTTCAATTATAGATTCAAACTTAACCACTTTATTGGCCGGATTTGTAATGTATATTTTTGGTACTGGCCCAGTTCAAGGATTTGCTATTACTTTAATCATTGGTATTTTATCATCAATGTTTACTGCAGTATTATTTACACGTGTAGTTACTGAATGGTGGATTGAAAAAGGTAATGAAATAAAATATGCTACTGCAAAAACAATGAATGCATTTAAAAATATTCATTATGATTGGGTTGGAAACAGAAAGAAATTTTACATGTTCTCTGGTGTAATTATAGCTTGTGGAATTGTATCAATGTTTACTAAAGGATTTACTTTAGGCGTTGATTTTAAAGGTGGTTACACTTATGTAATCCAGTTCAGCAAGCCTGTAGAAACCATGCAAGTTCGTGAAGCTTTAAAAGGCGCTTTTGGTGATGCACCTGAAGTAAAATCATTTGGAACTGATAACAAATTAAAAATTACTACTACTTATAAAATTGATGATGTTTCTGCAACTGTAGCTGACGATGTTCAAGCTAAATTGATGGAAGGCTTAAGCAAAGTAGACGATAAAATTACTATTTTAAGCTCAGCTAAAGTAGGTCCAACCATTGCAAACGATATAAAAACTGGTTCATTCTGGGCCGTTATTATTTCTATGTTTGGAATTGGATTATACATTTTGGTGCGTTTCCGTAAATGGCAATATACTTTAGGAGCTATTATAGCTTTAGCGCATGACGTAATGATGATGTTAAGTTTCTATTCTATTTTTGATGGTATTTTACCATTTACAATGGAAGTTGATCAAGCATTTATTGCGGCTATATTAACCATCATTGGTTTCTCAATTAATGATACCGTGGTTGTATTCGATCGTATTCGTGAGTTTTTAAATATTCACAAACGCGAAGAAGATACACATTCAATTATTAACAACGCTTTGAACAATACTTTAAACCGTACCATCATTACTTCTTTAACTGTATTTATGGTGGCATTGGTATTATTTATATTCGGTGGTGAAGTAATTAGAGGATTTACTTTTGCATTATTGGTTGGTATCGTTTTTGGTACTTATTCATCTATTGCAATTGCAACTCCTATTGTTGTAGATTTTGATAGAAAAAAAGCTAAATAAATAGTTGTCAGTTGATCGTTGTCAGTTGATAGCTATTGACATCATTTTTAAAAACCCTCAACAAGATATTGTTGGGGGTTTTTTATGCTTTAATTTCAATTATAGGATAAAGATTAAGCCTTTTAAATAAAATAGTTTTTATTGATTGTTTTAACTTATAAATTGCCTTTTTTATTGAAATAAATATTTAAAATAAAATTGGAAAAACTAAAGGAAATATATCAAACACTTAGTAAAAATAAACTGCGAACTACCCTCACTGCTTTTGGCGTATTTTGGGGAATTTTTATGCTGATTATTATGTTGGGTTCTGGACACGGATTAGAAAATGGTGTGACGGAATCGTTTGGTGGAACTGCAAAAAATGCGGTGTATATGTGGACTCAAAATACTTCCATTGCTTATAAAGGTTTGCCTCGCGGACGAAGTTTTGATTTTAAAGTAGAAGACATTCAAGCCATCAAAGACAATGTACCAGAGTTGGCAGTGATTGCTCCTGCTGCGCAATTAGGTGGTTACAGAGGCGAAAACAATGTGAATCGTGGAAAATTTACTGGCGCATTTACTGTTCGTGGCGATTTTCCTGAAACGAAATTAATTCAAACTTTTAAAATTATTGAAGGCCGTTTTTTAAATGAATTAGACATCAAAGAACGCAGAAAAGTTTGTGTCATTGCACCTAGAGTTACTGAAATATTATTCCCAAAAAACGAAGCTCCAATTAACAAATACATTCAGGTAAACGGAATATATTTTAAAGTTATAGGCACCCTAAAAGCCGATAACAGTGGCGATGATGTGCAAGAAAAAATGCAAACCATTTATATTCCATTTACCACTTTCCAAAATGCATTTAATTTTGGTGGAAAAATTGGTTGGTTTACTTTAACTGCTAAGCCTGCTTATTCTGCTTCTATGGTAGAAGAAAAGATCAAGGTTTTAATGAAAAACAGGCACAGCATTTCGCCTGACGATGACAGGGCCATTGGCACTTGGAACAGTGAAAAAGAATTTAAAAAACTAATGGGTTTGTTTCGTGGAATTGAAGTTTTAGTTTGGATTGTGGGCATTGGAACTTTATTAGCTGGCGTTATTGGTGTAAGCAATATTATGCTCATTATAGTAAAAGAACGAACCAAAGAAATTGGCGTGCGAAGAGCCATTGGCGCATCTCCATTAAATATTATGAGTCAAGTAATTTGGGAAAGTATTTTACTCACTTCCATTGCTGGTTATATTGGTTTGGTGTGTGGTGTTTTTGCGTTAGAAGCAGTAAACATAGCGCTAAAAGGACAAGAAACGGGCATGTTTCAAAACCCAAGTGTCGATATTATTATTGCGCTAAAAGCGCTCGTTATTTTAATAATTTCCGGTGCATTAGCCGGCATTATTCCCGCCCAAAAAGCAGTTAACATTAGCCCGGTAGAAGCATTAAGAACCGAGTAGAGGCGAGAATTATCAAGTCTAAAATTTGAATAATTACAGCCATGATAGGTTTAAAACCTTGACGAAACAATTGTAAACATTGAAACATTGCAAAGCAGCATATATTTCCTGAATATTGATGAAATGAACAAACAAAATATCAAAATTATTAAAGAATAGTTTCATACTTCATCATTTATAATTCATACTTTCCCGATGTGTCGGGACTTCATACTTCATAATTCCAATTTATCATTTACTTTCGCAGCATATAATTTATAAAAATACATGAAAGTTGCAGTAGTTGGTGCCACCGGTTTAGTGGGTTCAGTGATGTTAAAGGTTTTGGAAGAGAAAAACTTTCCCATAAGCGAGTTTATTCCTGTTGCTTCCGACAAGTCGGCAGGAAAAAAAATAAGCTTTAAAGGAACAGAATATACTTTGCATACCATGCAACAAGCCATTGATAAAAAACCTCAAGTAGCATTGTTTTCTGCAGGTGGAAGCGTATCATTGGAATGGGCTCCAAAGTTTGCTGAAGTAGGTTGTTACGTCATTGATAATTCATCGGCATGGCGCATGGATGAAACCAAAAAATTAGTGGTTCCTGAGGTAAATGCAAAGGTGTTAACTGCCAACGATAAAATCATTGCCAATCCAAATTGTTCTACCATTCAAATGGTTTTAGTATTGCAGCCCCTGCACCAAAAATATAAAATAAAACGTGTGGTGGTTTCTACTTATCAATCTGTTACAGGAACTGGCGTTAAGGCCGTTCAACAAATGGAAAATGAACGAAATGGAGTTGCTGGCGAGATGGCTTATAAATACCAAATTGATAAAAATGCTATTCCACAAATTGATGTTTTTATGGAAAATGGTTATACCAAAGAAGAAATGAAAATGGTGTTGGAAACTAAAAAAATTATGGGTGATGATTCCATCAATGTTACTGCCACATGTGTTAGAATTCCTACTACTGGCGGACATTCAGAAAGTGTAAATATTGAATTTGAAAACGATTTTGATTTACAAGAAGCACGTTCGCTTTTAACCAATACTAGCGGTATTATTTTAAAAGATGATGTTGCAAATTTTGAATATCCAATGCCGTTATTTGCCGATGGAAAAGATGAGGTTTTTGTGGGAAGAATCAGGCGTGATGAAAGCCAAGCAAATTCGTTAAACTTATGGATTGTGGCCGATAATTTGCGCAAAGGTGCTGCCACCAATACTGTTCAAATTGCTGAATATTTATTGGAAAATGGATTGATAAAATAGCTGCTGGCAACTAGCAAAAAAATAACATGCAATGCTATGTGTCCTTGTTAAAAAACAAAACTTGAACCACATAGACATATAGAAAACATAGCCTATAAACTATGTAATCTATGTAACTATGTGGTTTTTTATTTATCCAATATTTATTGATTGA
>CAIUQQ010000209.1 GCA_903901345.1 uncultured Bacteroidota bacterium
ATACCAAAAATGAAATTCCACATATTAGCTTTAGATCCTTCGTACCTCAGGATGACGTATGTTGGTGTTTGATTATTGCTACTGGCAGCTGGCCGTTTCTTTAATCATAATTAATCCGTGTCTAGATTCGGCAGGCTCACTATGACATTGAATGCTCTGTCACCCTGAGCTTGCCGAAGGGCTTAAATCTTATATCTCACCTCCCAATGCTCAGCGCTCACCTCCCAATACTCAGCGCTCAAACATCCCCAAATTCTAAATCTCTCTTCATGATTTTTATATTTTATTTTAATTTAATTTATTATCTTTTCATTACCCTCTTTTAATTATCAATAGAATTGTTAAATTTGCACACATTAAATATTCAAATAAATACAAAAATTACTCCTATTCATTGGTAGTAAGTGATATAAAATGAAAATAAAAAACTTAATTTTACTCAGCACCATTGGCATAGCGCTGTTTTCTTCATGCGTAGCTAACAAAAAATACATTTTATTGCAAAATGCTAAAACTAGCACCGCTTCCGACACCAGCAAAAGCAATTACAAATTAGACCGTACCATTTACAAATTACAAGTAAACGACATTTTGTATGTAAGTGTAGCATCTACCGATGAAACCATTTCTAAAGCATTTTCGCATTCTGTAGGAACACAACAAATGATGCAAGTGCAAGGTGGACTAGGAAGTATGCTGTATTTAATTGGTTATTCTATTAACCAAACTGGTGAAATTAATTTACCCATTATAGGAAATTTAAAAGTAAGTGGATTATCTGTAACTGAAGCCAAACAATTAATTGATGTGGAGTTAAAAAAATATTTTAAAGTATACCATTTAGTAGTTCAATTAACCGAAATGCCATTTACTGTAATAGGTGAAGTGGCCAGAGCTGGACGTTTTAGTGGTATGGTAAACCAAGTAACCATCATGGAAGCATTGGCATTAGCAGGCGATTTTACCTCCGTTGCCAATAGAAAAAATGTAACCATTATTCGTCAAAATTCTGATGGTGTAAAAGTTTTTAAAGTAGATTTTACCCAAGCTGATTTAATTAATTCTCCTTATTACATTCTTAGGCCAAACGATGTAATATATGTAGAGCCATTAAAATCTCGTTCTATTGGTAATTTTAGTAGTTTCCAAAACTCATTAGCTACCATTACTCCTTTATTAACTACTTTAGTTTTAGCATTAAACACATATATTATTATTACCCGATAAAATGGAAAACAACAACGATAACACACCCGTTCAACAAACAAATTTTTCGGATAATTCCTTAAATTTTAAAGTTATATTAGGTAAGTTCATGGCCTTTTTGCCATTCTTTATTTTAAGTATCATCATTGCCCTTTCCATTGCCTATTTGGTAAACAGGTATGCCACTCCTAAGTATGCTTTAAAAGCTACCCTTTTAATTAAAGACAAAAACAAAGGTGCTTTTGATGGTGCAGAAAGTTTTTTACAAGGTTCTTCTTTGCTCATGCAAAGTAAAAACATAGAAAATGAAATTGGTATATTAAAATCTAGGTCATTGGTAGAAGAAACTTTAAGTACCTTAAATTTTAGGGTTTCTTATTTTGGAGAAGGAACCATTAAAAAATCAGAAATATTTGATAACTTACCTTTTTTAGTTGAAATTGACACCAACCATTTTCAAACTTATGATATTCCCATTTTTGTAAAATTTACTGACAATAACCAAGTAGAAATTAGCAGCAACGAAAAATCAGGTAAAGTACTAATCCCATATAATGAAAAACCGGTAGAAGGAAATGTGAGTGGAAAAATTGCTAACGCAAAATTCATTACCAACAATGTCATTGAATTGGAAAACCTGAAAATTAAAATTACCCTTTTCGATAAAAAACTAATTAATAATAAAAACAATAAATACTCATTTAAATTAACTACTAATACTGCTTTGGTAAAAATGTATGCTGATAAGTTTACAGTAAAAACCATTAACAAACAATCGTCCATTGTAGAAATAGCCAGAGAAACAGAATACCCAGAAAAAGATTTAGTGTTTTTAGATGCCTTATGCAATACCTATATCAAACAAGGTTTAGACGATAAAACTCAAATATCAAAAAACACCATTCGTTTCATCGATATACAATTAAATGAGCTAAAAGACACACTACAAAATGTAGAAAATAGGTTATTGGAATTTAAAACCAATAACAAAATATTAAGCGTAGGTGAAGAAGGAAAAGTGGTAATGGCTAAATTATATAAACTAGAAGAGCAAAAAGCCATTGAACTTTCTAAGTTTAAATATTACTCTTATTTATATGACTATATTTATAAGAACAAAAATTTTAAAGAAGTAATAGCGCCTAGTGCCATGGCAATTGTGGATCCCTTATTGAATTCATTAATTTTAAAATTGGCAGAACTTTATACCAAAAAAATTACCTATGAAAATAGCATGAAGGAAGCCAATCCTGCTATTTTTGAAATAGACCAAAACATTAAAAACATCAAATTGTCATTGATTGAAAATTTGAATAATATCAAAAATCAATCACAGTTAATTGTAAACGATATCAATACCCAAATCAATGAAGTAGAAAAGGATTTAAGTACCATTCCTGCTTCTGAACGTCAGTTTTTAAACATCAATAGAAAATACAATATCAGTGATAAACTATATACCTATTTATTAGAAAAAAGAGCAGAAGCTGGAATTGCAGGTGCTTCTGTAGTGCCAGAAAACAGGGTGATTGACAAAACCATTATTACAGGTAAAATTTATCCGCAAACTGCTTCTATTTATTCCATTGCTTTGGTTATTGGACTCATTATTCCTTTAATTATTATTTTAATTATTGAGTTTTTTAGTACCAGTATTATCAATCACCAACAATTACAATTGGCAACAAAAATTCCTTTAATAGGAAAT
>CAIUQQ010000210.1 GCA_903901345.1 uncultured Bacteroidota bacterium
GGCATACGAGATAGCTTCAGGTGACTGGAGTTCAGACGTGTGCTCTTCCGATCTGGAACAATGCGCAACATCAAATATTGAAAAATATTGGCGCAACAGAAAAAATAATTGAATTTATATCAAAAGCTTATTTACATTTGAACTAAACAATAAAAACCATGAAAAAAATTTATTTACTAATCCTGCTTTCAGTAGCAACCATTTCTAGTTACTCACAGTGCATTCCTGATCCAGCTTGGAACACCAATGGAATTAGTCCTAGCCGCGCACCAGATGGTACAGTAGGAACAAATTATTCTACAGTTATTTCTTTTAAAACACCCAAAGATACAATCATATTTTATTCAGGTCAAAACTACAATGCTACCATTGATTCGGCCAGAGTTGACCTAATAAAAAATATTCCTGCTGGATTTACTTGGGCATGTAATATACCAAACTGTACTTGGAAAGGTGGAGAAAAAGGTTGTGCTTTATTAGAAGGAAAACCAGATTCTAACCATTTTAAACATTATGAAATAAAAGTTTTTGTACGTTCTTGGATTTCTATAGTTGGACTTTCATTTCCAGTTGAAAGACTTGATTCAAGTGTAATTGACTTTTATGTTGTAGGTGGAAAAAATAGCATCAATGATTTAAACGGCAAACCATTATTCAATGTGTTTCCTAACCCAGCAAAAAATATTTTGCAAATAGAAAACCTAAATTTAAATACTAAAAACACAGAAATTAGAATTGCTGATTTAACAGGTAAAACATTATTAGTTAAAACCTTGAATTCAAATATCAATAGCATTGATATTTCGGAATTACCTAAAGGAATGCATTTTATAACAATCAATAATGAGGAAGTTTTCTATTCTCAAAAATTGTTAATTGACTAATAAAAAGCATTGTTAAATGACATTTTATTCAACTATTTTGCGTTTTTATAAAAGCACAACAAAAAACAACAAACAAAATTCAATTATTTTCGTTTGTTAAGGAGTTATGGAAATAAAACCCGGACAATTTTTAGAACCTATTAAGTTTCCAGCCGATTTACGCAAAGTAAATGAAGCTGATTTAGTGAATGTATGTGCAGATTTGCGTCAATATATTGTTGATACTGTATCTGTTTATGGTGGGCATTTTGGTGCAAGTTTGGGAGTTGTAGAACTTTCAGTGGCATTGCATTATGCATTCAATACTCCTTACGACCAATTGGTTTGGGATGTTGGACATCAGGCATATGGACATAAAATACTTACTGGAAGAAGAGATAATTTTTATACAAATAGAGTTTACAAAGGCCTTTCTGGATTTCCTAAAAGAGCAGAAAGTGAATATGATACTTTTGGTGTAGGACATTCTTCTACTTCTATTTCTGCTGCTTTAGGAATGGCAGTTGCTTCTCGTTTAAAAGGGGAGTTTGATAGACAACACATAGCTATTATTGGTGATGGTGCCATGACTGCAGGTTTGGCTTTTGAAGGTTTAAACCACGCAGGTGTTGAGAACAGTAATATCATTGTTATTTTAAATGATAATTGCATGAGTATTGACCCAAATGTTGGTGCTTTAAAGGAATATTTAACAGATATAACTACTTCGCCAACTTATAATAAATTTAAAGATGACGTTTGGAAAGCTTTAAATAAATTAGATAAAGTAGGTAAATTTTCAAGTGATGTAATTGCTAAAGTTCACGATACTTTAAAATCAAGTTTACTAAGTCAAAGTAATATGTTTGAATCGTTAAGATTCAGGTATTTTGGTCCTGTAGACGGACATGATGTAAACCATTTAGTAAAAGTATTAAATGATTTAAAGAAAATTCCTGGACCTAAATTATTACATTGTGTAACAGTAAAAGGTAAAGGTTATGCATTGGCTGAAAAAGACCAAACTAAATGGCATGCACCTGGTTTATTTGATAAAGTTACAGGAGAAATTTATAAAACTATTTCAGAAATTCCACAACCTCCAAAGTACCAAGACGTATTTGGACATACGTTAGTGGAATTAGCTGAAGCTAACAAAAAAATAGTAGGAATTACTCCTGCCATGCCTTCTGGTTCTTCATTAAATATTATGATGAAAGCAATGCCAGACAGGGCTTTTGACGTTGGAATTGCAGAACAACATGCAGTTACTTTTTCGGCTGGATTGGCTACTCAAGGTTTAGTTCCTTTTTGTAACATTTATTCATCGTTTATGCAGCGTGCATTTGACCAAGTGGTTCACGATGTTGCTTTGCAAAAATTACATGTTGTATTTTGTATGGACAGAGCTGGTTTAGCTGGTGCTGACGGACAAACTCATCATGGAATGATAGACATTCCTTTTATGCGTTGTATTCCAAATATGGTAGTTTCTGCTCCCATGAATGAGGAAGAGTTGCGTAACCTAATGTATACTGCTTCTTTAGATAAAAATGCCGGTCCTTTTTCTATTCGTTATCCAAGAGGAAATGGTACAAATCCAAATTGGAAAACTCCTTTAAAAGAATTAGAAATTGGCAAAGGACGAAAACTAAAAGATGGTGAAGATGTTGCTATCATTTCGTTTGGAACTGCAGGTAATTTGGCTGCTTCTGCCATCAATGGTTTAACTGAGGAAGGAATTAATGTAGCACATTACGACTTAAGGTTTGTAAAACCTATTGACAAAGAAATGTTGCATGAAGTTTTTGCTAAATTCAATAAAATTATAACAGTTGAAGACGGAACAATAGTTGGTGGTGCAGGAAGTGCAATTTTAGAATTTATGGCTGAAAATAATTATGCAGCACATGTTAAAATGTTAGGAATGCCTGATAAAATTACTGAACATGGCGAACAATCAGAACTATATGCTGAATGTGGTTTTGATGCTAAAGCAATAAAAATTCAAGTAAAAAAATTATTGTTAGAATCATTAGTTTCTGTATAAAAACTATATTCAAATATTAAAAGAGGGTTTGAGATTTTTTGTCTCAAACCCTTTTTATTTTTCCAATTTATCAAGTAAACAGCTTCAGTTTATATTAAAAAAAATGAGTAAATAATATGAATACAAACGTTGATTTTTATTTTAGTAATGCCAAAAAATGGCAAAATGAATTGGAACTATTAAGATCAATTGTTCTTGATTGTGGCCTTACTGAAGAATTAAAATGGAAAGTTCCGTGTTACATGCACCAAAATAGCAATATTGTTTTAATTCATGCGTTTAAAGAGTACTGTGCACTTTTGTTTTTTAAAGGTGCATTGTTAAAAGATGCCAATGATTTGCTCATTCAACAAACAGAAAATGTGCAAGCTGGCCGCCAAATTAGGTTTACAAATATTCAAGAAATAGTGGATTTAAAACCCATTTTAAAAGCATATATTTTTGAAGCCATTGAAGTAGATAAAGCAGGCTTAAAAGTGGAACTTAAAAAGCATGTTGAATATAAAATAGTTGATGAATTTCAAAACAAATTAGCTGAAAACCCTGCTTTAAAAACTGCTTTTGAAGCATTAACTCCTGGCCGACAAAGAGGATATCTGCTTTATTTTTCAGCACCAAAGCAAGCTAAAACAATTGAATTAAGAATTGAAAACAGCATTCCATTAATTTTTAAAGGAAAAGGATTAACTGATTGCACCTGTGGATTATCCAAAAGAATGCCCAACTGCGATGGTTCGCACAAACAAATTAGATAAGAAAACGCAAATCAGAATCAAATAATTTATTACGCTCCTAATAAAATGTGTGTGAGTTTTACAAAGTCTTCTACACTTAATTCTTCTGCACGCTTATCGGCATAATTTACTATTAAACTTTTATCGCTAACGAGTGAACTAATGGCGTTGCTTAATTTTTTTCTGCGTTGATTAAAGGCCAATTTCACTACTTGTTTAAACTTCTTGGGGTCGCAACCTAATTCGGTTTTTTTACGTGTTAATCTTACCACTCCCGACTTTACTTTTGGAGGTGGAATAAATACATGCTCATCTACTGTAAACAGGTATTCTACATCAAAATAGGCTTGTGTAATCACACTTAAAATTCCATAATCTTTGGTGCGAGGTTTGGCTCCTAATCTTTCAGCTACTTCTTTTTGAAACATGCCCACCATTAATGGAATTTTATCGCGCTTATCAATTAAAGTAAAAACAATTTGCGAAGAAATATTATAAGGGAAATTGCCAATTAAACTAAATTTATTTTGAAAATGATTATCGAAATTTAAAGCTAAAAAATCAGCTTCAATTAAACGATTTGCTAACTGCGGGAAATTGGTATTTAAATATGGAATTGATTCTTTATCTAATTCAATGGCCCAAGTATTAAAATTTTTATTTTCTAATAAATACTTTGTCAAAACGCCCATTCCCGGACCAATTTCTAAAATATCGGGTGTTTCACATTGATCAGTAAATGCTTTAACAATATTAAAAGCAATGTTTTCATCATTTAAAAAATGCTGCCCTAAATGTTTTTTAGCCCTTACTTGGGTGCTTTTCTTAGTTGATAAATAAAATTTCTCCATGAGGCTTCAAAGCTATGAAATTTTTACAGCTTTAAAATTTAAAAACCTATTTTACATAACTATCATCGGTTAAAGTTTTAAGAAATGCTACCAACGATGATTTTTGTTGTGTACTTAAATTCAATTGATAACTAGGTGCTTTTTTACTGCTAATAGGGTCAATAGTTGGTGAATAGTTAATTCCAGAATTATAAAATTCCACTACTTCTTCCAATGTTTTAAAACGACCATCGTGCATATATGGAGCAGTAAAACTTAAATTTCTTAAAGTTGGAGTTGCAAATTTTCCTATATCAGAATTGTTTTTAGTAACTAACCAACGGCCAGCGTCAAAGCCTTCAAAAGTAGCACTTACGCCATTATTATGAAAATCATTATCGCTAAAAAGTGGTGGTTGGTGACAGTGAAAACAATCGCCTTTTTCGGTAAAAAATATATTATAACCTTCCCATTCTTCATCAGTATATCGTGCAGTTCCTAATTGTAATTGATCGTATTTTGAATTGATACTAATCTTAGTTCTTAAATATTGTGAAATTGAGTAAGCAATTTTCTTTTGAAGCTGTTTGAAATTTAGTGTGTAAATATCGTTAATTAAAAACGCTTTGTAAATAGCATCCTTATAAAATGGGTGTTTGGAAAGTGCTGCAAATAAAGTAGCTGAATCTGAATTGAAAAATTCAGGAGCAAAATCGCCCATGCATAAAGTATCTAAACTTAATTCCGAACCAGTCCAATTATAGTTCTTTTTAAAAGCTAAATTTACATGTGGAGGCACACTGATTTTAAATCCATTTTTTGCATTATAAATTGGAATTGAATACGAATTTTCCTTGAAATGACAAGAATTACAACTTCTACCATTGGTTGATAAAATAGGGTCGAAATAAAAACTTTTGCCAAGAGCAATTCCCTCTACTGTTAATGGATTAGCAATAGATAAAACATTGTATTCAGGAAAACCAGCTGGAATTTGTAACGTATAAGGTGTGGGTTTATAGTTATTTGTTTCAGGATCATTGCTTGGGTTTTTGGTACATGACAATACCAAACCTACCAAAAAAAATAAGCTTATTTTTAAAAATTTACTTTGCATAAAATACGTCATTACCATTGTTTTTAATATGATTCATAGCGGTTGAATCGCCCATTGTATAGTTACCATCTTTCTCAAAATTAAAAGTATAAGTATTGGTAAACCATTCGTTTAAATTCATTGCCAAGCTTAAGTTGGTAGTTTTGCTTTCAGCAATATTTATATCTTTTATAATTGGATTTTGATAAACCAATGATGAATTTAAACCAATATGAATGGCAATTCCTTTTTCGTTATTTAACGAATCCAAATATTTTCCTTCTAGTTTTAAAAAATGATAACCACCGCCCATTACATCGGGCCAAAGCATGGAAATGTTTTCAGGTGAATTTGGAATGGTATAATGAATATTTCTTGCAGCATCTATTCCAATATTAAACGATATAAATTGATAATTGCCAACTGGCACACTTGATACATTTAAGTTAATTGATTTTAAACTAGCATCAATAAACATGATGGAATCAAATAAGTAATTATTATTGCCCTTACCCCATAATTTAACATTAGAAATATAATAATTTACACGTGAAACACTGTAAAAATTATTGGCCTTGTTATGGTATAACATGGAATCAAAAATCAATGCTTTTCCATCTACTTCATGAGAAATTTGAATATTCAAATTTCCTTTTGGAGCAGCAGGTTCTTCCAAAATAGTTTGGGTTTTGGTACAAGATACAATGGTTATAAAAACCATGGACAAATACATGTATTTTATGCTAAATTTCATTCCCTTAATTTATAATATCAAAGGTGTTAGAAGAAAACTACAAATTCATTGACAGCTGTCAATAAATTCGGTGATTAATGATGTAGAATTAAGAAAAAAATTAAGTTTTATAGATTGTTCAATGCTAATCATTTTCCCACTCTGCGTAGCAACTTGCAGTTTCAAAAAGTTTTAGTTTTTTTAGTTTAATTTTTTCAGGCAAATTTTCCATTATTCTTTTGGCAATTTCCATAATTAAAAACTCCGCTGTTGGCTCAGCATTCAGCCAATGAATTTTAGTATTTAAAGTTTTATAATTTGCAATATTTTCATCGCTAGCTTTCAAAATTAGTGCATGATCAAAATCGTTGGTAACATTTAATCCCACTATTTTTTTTAGTTCTTTAAAGTCTATCAACATATTGGAATCATTGAGTTCTTCACCAGTTATAGTAACATGTAATTCATAACTATGACCATGAATATTTTTACATTGACCATGATAGCACGAAATGGTATGAGCAGCTTCAAAATGAAATATTTTTGTAATACTTAGCACAGTTTTTTTCTCTTTAAAATCGTTATATTTTGTTTAATTAATTGGCTTTTTGACTAACTATACTTTTAACATAATGGTATAAAATAGTGATGCATAAAAAAGCCAATGATATCATTAATAATACACCAGAGTAAGTAAAAGTTTGAAACCAAGGCATCAAGCTTTTCATCATATCATGGTGAGAAATAGTACTGTTTGTAACTTGCCAAATTCCCTTTTTTATTCCAGCAATATTTAATGAAATCCAAAAAATTAATAAGCTAATTTGAACGATCCAAAAAGCAATATTTAAGCGTTTATTTGATTTGCCATACGTTTTGGAGTGCTTACTAAAATAAGTAAAACAAGCTGCAAAAAGAATCATGGTATTTATTCCAATGGTGGTTCCCATTGCGTGCGCAACAGTAACATGCGTTCCATGCGTATAAATATTAATAGCGGGAATTGACATTAATATAGCTTGTCCCATATTTAAAAAAACCCAAAAGTCGGAAGCCATAATAAAACGATATGGATAGTAATTATAATTGGAGTTTATATCGTTTAAAGTTGACCTCCACGAATAAACTATTCTAATAAAGAAAATCCATTCTGTCATGCTAACTACATAACCAATATACCTAATATAATATTCGGTTGGAAGGGTGTAAATATGATGACCCCAATTAAACATGAGGTTAAACAAACCGAGGAAAAACATGGCGAAAGAAAGTTTACTGTAACCCACTTTATTATTCCCACTAATTCTATCCATTAAGAAAAAAGCAGTGCCATAAATAATTTGATTCCACGAACCCACTAACGAACCATTTACTTTCCACTGAATGGTCATATCGGTAATGAAGTTTTCCCTGAAATAGGGGAAAATCCAAAGGTAATTTTCAATAAAAGTAAATAAGAAAAAGATAATGCCTGTCATCCACATCCAAATATAAACTGGCCAATTTTTTATTTTAAGCGCAGTTTTTAAAAAATTATATAAAAACAATAACCACGATATTGCAATTGGCAATGCCCAAATAGGATTAAATTCCCAGTATTCTCTACCGCCAAATTCTTGGTTAAAATAACCAATTACAATACCAATAATTGCTATCATCCAAAGTGCTAACTGTAAAGCAACAGTTTTACTAGAAAATGCATTTGGATTGATTAACTGCATGCCACTAATTACACTTGCTGTAGCTCCCAATATAATCCAAAAAACTACCAAGGAAACATGCAACGGCCTAAGCGCTGAAAACCCCAATGAATCTTTTAAAAATTTAGGATTTATGTAAACATAAGATGCCAATAATCCAAACACAATACCTGCTAGCAGTAATAGCAAGGCAAATGCAAAAAATAATTTACCAAAATTTATTTGTTTAATCATTTTCGTTCTATCATTCCGTTGTTATAAATTGTAAAATTATTATAATCAGCCCTGCCACTTTGATTGGTTTGTTTAAAAAATTCCATCAAATCTGTTAATTCATTTTCCGATAAATGATAAGCTGGCATAGCATCATTTCCTGTTAAAATTACTGCCTTTATTATTGCATTTCCTTTATTCTTTGCTGAATATATATTGGTTAAATCGGTTCCTATATATCCACCTAAACCATAAAATTGATGGCAACTTTGGCAATTGTATTTTTGCCAAACTAATCTGCCGCTAATGGCTTTTTCTATATTAATATTCGCTTCGGGTTTAGCATATATTGGATGTATATAAATGCTAAAAGAATAAATTAAAAAACCTAAACTTAAAACTATAAAAATATGGATTGGTTTTATCTTCATTTTTTAAATCTACTTATCAATTTTTATCCTAACATCTACTGCTACTAATTCCTTCATATTTCCTCTGAATGGATTAATATCTAATTCTGAAATTTCAGGTGCAAGACTTACCAATGAAGCTATTCGCATAATTGCATCAGCAAATAATTCTTCATTTACGCCTTCTCTTTTTCTATAACCTTTTATTATTTCATAACCTTTCAATGAGTGAATCATATTGGTAGTTTCAAGTATATTTAGCGGAGCTAAACCATAGGAAATATCCTTTAAAACTTCTACATAAATGCCACCTAAACCCGCTAATATCAAATGTCCGTAATTTCCTTGTTTGGCTGCTCCGCAATATAATTCTTCGCCCGAAACCATGGGTTGAATAAGCACACCTTTTGCGTCTGCAATAGCCATCATTCTGTCAAATTCACTGTGCAATATATTTTCACTATTTACATTTAAAGTAACACCATTTACTTCAGTTTTATGTAGTGGCCCTAGTACTTTTATTACCACAGGAAACCTGATAAATTTTGAAAGAGTTGTGATTTCATCATGGTTATAACAGAGGTGTTCTTTAACCATATTTATACCACAAGCATTCAGTAATTCATTGCATTGCTCCGCAGTTAAATAACCATTTGGCGCTTGAGTAATGATACTTCTAATGGAGGCAGTTTCCATTTCCATTAAATGGGTCATTCCAAAAGTTGGCGCTGCACATTTGTAAACATGCGGAAGCGCTCTTCCTAAAATTACTTCATCCGAAAAGTTTATTCTTCCTTTTGATATAAATAATTCTATTTCCTCTTTTGCATTTACCAATGATGGCAAAACAGGGAAAATTGGTTTTAAACCGGTTTGCATTTTTTCGTCTAGTAATTGATAAACGTCCCTAACGTTAAACAATCCCGGACTTCCAAACACTACAATTATTCCATCTATTTCATCTAATGTTTCACAAAAATCAATAATTTCTCCAAGTTGTTTGGCTGTTCCTGTAGCTAAAAAATCAATCGGATTTGAAACGGAAGAACCAGGATTTAATTTTGCTAAAAGTGCTGCCGATTTTTCTGCATTTATTAATGGAACTTCCATTCCTCTGCTACACAATGCATCGGTAAGCATTACAGCCGATCCACCTGCATGCGTAATTATGGCAATTCGATTTCCTTTTAAAGCATTGCTTTGAAAAATACATCCAACAGAAATTAATTCATCTCGGCCACTGCAATACATAATTCCTGCTTTTTTAAACAAGGCTCTGATTACAATATCGGAAGTGGCTAAAGCACCGGTATGCGAGGAAGCTGCTCTTCCACCAGCATCTGAATGTCCCGATTTGATAGCGGCTATTTTACAACCTTTTTTTATTAATGATGAAGCATGCTTCAATAATTTAAAAGGATTTCGAATGCTTTCTAAGTATAATAATTTAACTTTTGGACTATTGCTATCAAAAGTTTTATCCATGTGTTCTAAAATATCTTCAGCCGATATTTGCGAAGCATTACCTATAGAATAAACATTGGAGAACCTTAATCCTGTTGACTTAGCAGCTTCCATTATAAATACTGCTGTAGCCCCCGAACTTGATATTAACTCACATCCTTTTGAATCAAATATTGGAATTGGAGTAGTAAAAACTCCTTTATAGTTTTCGTTGATCACACCAATGCAATTTGGCCCAATTAAGCAAGCATTTGCACGGGTGATTATTTCTACTAATTCATTTTCTAACAATTTTCCTTTTTCACCTGCTTCACCAAAACCTGAGGAATAAATGATAAATGCTTTGGTGTTTTTTTGTATTAAATCTTTTACCGCTTGAATACAATATTCAGCTGGAATAGCTAAAATAGCTAAATCAATTACTGGTAAATCATTTATATTTTTTACAGGTATAACCCCATCAATATTTAATTGTTTAGGATTTACGCCATAAATCTTGCCTTTAAAGCCACCGTTTAATAAATTAAACAATACCTTTCCTCCAGGCTTTGATTCGTGCTCAGAAGCTCCAATAACAGCTATGTGTTGTGGCGATATCAGTTGTTGGTTAATCATAGTTTTTCAAAACGAGCTTGGAAGAACCTTAAATATTCAGGTTCATACACCATTTTCATTCCTTTTATTTTGTTTCTTTTTTCATAAACATTGGCAGTTGCTTCAGCTATTACATCCATGTGCGCTTGGGTATAAACCCTGCGAGGAATGGTAAAACGAACCAACTCCAATTTTGGATTATAGTTTTGTCCATTTGCTTTTCGTCCTGCACTCACTATACCGCGTTCCATGGTTCTAACACCTGATTCTATGTACACTTCTGCTGCAAGCGTTTGAGCTGGAAATTGATCTTGTGGAATATGAGGTAAAAATGCTTTTGCATCCACAAATATTCCATGTCCACCAATTGGTTTAACAATTGGAACGCCATATTCTATCATCTTGTTTCCAAGGTATAAAACCTGACCAACACGTGCATGTTGATGGTGGTCATCTACACTTTCTCTAATGCCTATAGCAATGGCTTCCATGTCGCGTCCTGCTAAACCTCCGTAAGTTGGCATTCCTTCATAAACAACTACTAAATTTCTTGCTTTTTCGTAAGTGTCTAATTCGTTAGTTGCCAAAAATCCACCAATGTTAACCAAAGCATCTTTTTTTGCACTCATGGTAGCACCATCAGTATAAGAACAAATTTCTTTTACAATGTCTTTGATGGAAACTTTCTCATATCCTTTTTCACGTGCTTGAATAAAATAAGCATTTTCGGCTACACGTGTCATGTCATGAATAATTCTAATGCCATGTTTTTTGGTATAGGCACGTAATTCTTTTAAGTTTTGCATGCTTACTGGTTGTCCACCTGCTAAGTTTACATTAGTAGCTATGCTCACATAAGGAATTTTAGAAGCACCATGTTTTTTTACAATGGCATCTAATTTATTCAGGTCAACATTACCCTTGAACGGATGTTCGTTTATAGGATCATGTGCTTCATCAATAATAATATCTTCAAATTTTCCACCTGCTAATTCTTGGTGTAAACGGGTAGTGGTAAAGTACATGTTTCCGGGTACGATATCACCTTTTTTTATCAAAATTTTGGAAAGTATATTTTCTGCTCCACGACCTTGGTGTGTTGGAATTACATGTTTGTAACCATATATTTCCTGCACCGATTTTTCCATGTTATAAAAACTTCTACTACCAGCGTATGCCTCATCACCCATAAACATTCCGCTCCATTGTCTATCGCTCATGGCATTGGTTCCGCTATCGGTTAGTAAGTCTATATATACATCATCGGAATGTAACAAGAAAGTGTTATAACCGGCCTCTTTTATAGCCTTAACACGTTGTTGGCGGGTGGTCATTTTTAGAAGTTCTACCATCTTCATTCTATAGGGTTCAGCCCATGATATTTTTTTTGGTTTCATTTTTTTGGTTTTTTAAATTGTTTCTAATACTAAATGATTTTTATGTTTTAGTTTATTGGAATAAATTAAATCTTCAATAATTATTTTAGCTGTAGTAGCCAAACTTCGTAAGTTTAAAAGTTCAATGGAATAATAATTTTCAGCGTTTTCTCTTTCAATATTTTCTAATATTTGTTCTGTAAAATCTAGCACCTTTTTATAATTATAATTATCAGCTTGAAAAGTAGCTGCACTCATGGTTTTCTTTAATAAATTAGTCTGTTTTTGAATCCAATTATAGTTAGTGTATTGCACTAAATTTTCTTTAGTTATTGGCACTAAATCTTTACTATTTTGTTTCACAAAATCAATATTATTTACAATATTTACTGCTGCTTCATGAGCAAAAACAATTGCTTCTAAAAGGGAGTTTGATGCGAGTCTGTTTGCGCCATGCAATCCTGTACACGACACTTCTCCTAAAGCATATAAATTTTCAATAGTTGTTTGTGCCTTTTCATTTACTTTTACACCACCACTTTGATAATGTGCCGATGGAACTATTGGAATTATATCAGTAGAAATATGATAGCCTAATTCGTTTAATTTTTCGGTAATAACTGGAAAATTACTTTGAAATGCTTTTGCATTTAAATGACGTAAATCTAAGTACACACAATCCGTTTTTTTAGCTTGCATGTGTTCAAAAATGGCAGCGCTTACAATATCACGAGTGGCTAATTCCCCTCGCTTGTCATAAACAAACAAAAACCTATTTTCATTTTCATCAATTACATGAGCGCCAAAACCACGAACTGCTTCCGAAATTAGGAACGAAACATCATTGTGATTCTTTTGAAATAAAGCAGTTGGATGAAATTGCACAAAACGCATGTTTTCTAGTATTGCGCCAGCTCGGTAAGCCATTCCGTAACCATCGCCAGTGGCTACCAAAGGATTGGTGGTGTTATAATAAACCTGCCCACAACCGCCTGTTGCCAATACAATGGTTTTGGCGGCTATGGTTTTTATTTTATTGGTTAAATATTCATATACGTAAACACCATTACAAATAGTGTTTGATTGATCTTTGGTTGTAATCAAATCTATTACAATTTGGTGTGAAATAAGATCAATATTTTTTCTGGATTTTACTTCATTTAACAAAACAGTTTCTATTTCAAAACCTGTTTTATCTTTATGGTGTGCTATGCGAGGCGCAACATGACCACCTTCCAAAGCCAAGTGAATATTTCCATTCGGTTTTTTATCGAATTGAACACCTAAATTTACTAATTCTTTAATTCTTTCAGGCGCTTTGTGAACCACCATTTCTACAATTGGTTTTATACAAAGTCCGGCACCACATTTTATAGTATCGTTTATATGACTTTCAAATGAATCGTTAATGGTATCTAACACAGCAGCAATACCACCTTGAGCATATCTTGTATTACTTTCTAGCGCATCGGATTTAGTAATTAATGTAATTTTCAAATCAGGATTTAAGCTATTTATTTTTATAGCCAACGATAAACCTCCAATGCCCGAACCTACAATAAGAATGTCTGTGTTTTCCATTGCGTTAATTTGATAATGCCAACATTTTATTTAATGGTAAAATTGCTTTTTCTATCAATTCTTCTGAAAGAAATATTTCAGGACTTTCGTTCAATAAGCAGTTATATAATTTTTCCATTGTATTTACTTTCATATATGCACATTCGCTGCAAGCGCATGTATTGTCTTCTTTTGCAGGAACAGGAATGAATGTTTTATGAGGCACGTCATGCATCATTTGATGTATAATTCCAACTTCAGTAGCTATTAAAAATTCTGTGCAAGCATCGTTTTTTACAAAGTCTAACATGGCCTTAGTTGAACCAACAAAATGTGCCACTTTTAATACATCAGTTTCAGATTCTGGATGTGCTATTATTTTTGCATTTGGATGCAATAAATGAAGGGCTAATAATTTTTGAAATGAAAACGCTTCATGAACCACACAAGCTCCATCCCAAAGTAAAATATCCCTACCAGTTTCATGCATTAAATACTTTCCTAAATTACGGTCAGGAGCAAATATTATTGGGGTATTCAAAGGAATAGATTCCACTATTTTTTTAGCATTTGACGAAGTACAAATAATATCGCTTAATGCTTTTACTTTAGCCGAACAATTGATATAAGTAATGCAAACATGATTTGGATGCAGCTTTTTAAAAGCAGCAAAATCGGTAGCAGAACATGATTCCGCCAGCGAGCAACCAGCAGCCAAATCGGGTAATAAAACCTTTTTGGTAGGGTTTAAAATTTTTGCTGTTTCAGCCATAAAATGCACCCCAGCAAAAACAATCATATCGGCATTAGTACTAGCTGCTTGTTTTGATAAAGCCAAGCTATCACCCACAAAATCGGCTATGTCTTGAATAGCTGGTTCTTGATAATAATGAGCAAGAATTACTGCATTTTTAGCTTTTTTTAAAGCCAAAATCTCCTTAGCAAAATCTACTTTTGAGTCCGCACTTAACATGTTATTTCTCTAAATAATTTATACAGTTACAGTAGCAGTTTTTAACGCAAGCAATGAAATTTCTATTTGTTCTAATTCATTTTGCATGCCTTTAAATAGTTCGTTGGCTTGGCCTTCCATTTTTTCTGCCAACTCATTATAGTAGTTGATTCCTATTAATAAATTTGCTTTAAATTTATTAATATAATCTTCTTTTTTCTGGTTAAATTGAAGTGAAATATTATTGTTTTCATTCACCAAATATTTTACATAAAGCCTAAGTTCATTCATGAATACATTTGACCTTGGCACATCGTTTAAAATATTTGTTTTACCATAAATATGGTCCACCATTTGTTTTAAAGTATGTACCCCCGAGAAAAATGCCAAATTAGGTCCAGGACAAATGGTAACTGCATTAAAATTAAACGGCACAGCTATGTCATTTACCAATAAAGCCGGCACACTTAATCCTTCGCACAAACAATCTTTTTCTTGAATTATTTTTTCTTGTTCAGCATATTTTTCATCACTTAATCCAGCTTCTTTTAGTTCTTTTAATTTAAAATATTGGTACTTAGTAGAAGCAGTACAAATGGGTGTTTTGGTAAATTCTGTATTGAATTGTAAGAATTTTTTTAAGCACGGACTTCCTGCTTTTCCATTTTCAATGCGTTCTATTCTTTGTGCTTCTGAACTGCTTTTTCTAAAATTATTAAAAGGCACACCTAAAGGTGAAGCATGACTTAAAAAATAATCATCGGGCTTAGCGGTAGCCAAACTTTGTAATGTTTGCTTATCTACATTGGTAACTTCGGGAACTAATAAAAATGGACTTCCCCAACCAATGCTACTCAATTGGAAGTAATCAAGGAAAAAATTATTTTCGATTGCAGTTCCTATGCCACCTTGAGCAGTAATATTAAATATTGGTTTTGTGTTAAATTTTCCTTTTCCGTTACTTGTTAAAGCTGCTTCGCAAACTGCATATACTTCGTCAAATAATTCGTCTCTTTTGTTTTTAAAATCTTCTAAAATAGGACCCATTAAAAGCCCTTCAGTAGCAAATGCGTGTCCGCCACAATTTAAGCCAGATTCTATTCTATATTCTGAAACCCATAACCCTTTTTTTGCTAAGAATTTTCCTTGCACTAAAGCAGATCTGTAATCACTTACTTTTAAAATTATTTTCTTTTTTAAACAGCCATTTTTGTCAGGATAAAAATCCGGAAACGATTCGCAATAGCTGTATAACCTAGGATTTAAACCAGCCGAAAATATGACTCCTGAACTTAAATTACTTTTTGCAAAGCCACGTAAAGCCGATAATGCATCCGAAAATTCTACTCCTAATGCATTGCCATCTTTATCAAAATTTGGCTTATCAACTTTGGTCATAATATTTACCTCAATAGAACCACTTATTAATTCATTTCTTAACTCGTTTTCTAAATTAATTCTAGCGTCACCACTTAATTCTTGAAGTTGATTATATTTAATTTTTACAGGAGAATTTTCAGGTAATAATTCAAAATATTTTGTAATATCTGTCAATGGTTCAAATGCTTCTGTTCTTAATTCTTTCGATTGGTCTTGAACCATATAATCTACTAAATTTAAATATGCAGTAATTCTTTTAGCTCTGTAATCATGCTCAGTATTAGCAATTTTTTCGTAAGGAAAATTCAATTTATTGCAATAAAATTCTCGCATTTGTTCTATTAAATTATCCTCTACAATTGAAATAGCAGAATTTATTCCATAACGAGCAATTTTTACTGGAGTGTCAATGGTAAATCCAAGTCCCATTACAGGTATATGAAATTGATGTTGCGTAGGTTGTATCATTTTAATTTTTTGTTATTTTTTTATAGTATTTAAGTAAATATGCAAAGCATTTCGCCAATGGGGCATGCTTTGAATTCCATTATTTTTTAAGGTTTGATTTTCTAAAACCGAATATTTTGGACGTGGTGTTTTTGCTGGAAAATGGCTCGATGCTACTTCTTTTATTTTTACATTTGTATGGGTATAATCCATAATTTCTTTTGCAAATTCATACCAGCTACATGCTCCTTCCGATGTTAAATGAACAATTCCACTCAAGTCTTTTTCTATTATTTCAGGTAAAATATTTGCAATGTCAAATGTTGCCGTTGGCGACACATATTCATCTCCAACTACTGTAATTTCATTGCGTTCACTTGCTAATTTCAGCATTAATTGAATAAAGTTTAAACCGTTTTTTGCCCTACAAGGATTGACTCCATATAATGCCGAAACACGAATAATAAGTGCTTTATTATTTGTTTTTAATATTTCCTTTTCTCCTTCATATTTCGTTTTCCCATATACGTTCAATGGATTTGGCAAATCGGTTTCTAAATAAGGTTTTCCTTTAGCACCATCAAAAACATAATCAGTACTAAAATGTATCAATTTACAGTTTATTTCTTTGCATAATTTTGAAATAAAAGTTGGCGCATTGTTATTTATTAAAGTGGCTAATAATGGAAATTCTTCGCATTTATCTACGTGATGATAGGCAGCAGTATTGATGATAATTTCAGGTTTATGGTGTAAAATATATTTTGTTACATTATCAAAATTGGTAATGTCTAATTCTTCATGATTTGGCGTAAGTGTAATATAATTTTTATTCCTTAAGCAGGTATTTATATCAGCGCCTAGTTGGCCGTTTGCGCCTATAATTAGTATTTTTTTCATTATAAATTCATTATCCAATTTTTATATAATTTGCCATTACGAACCAATTGGTTTCGACATCATTAATTTTTTAAAAACTTCAATATTGTAAAATGATTCATCGTTAAAATCACTAAAATGTGCTAAGTTTTTATGCAAATCATTGATAATGCTTAACCCATCTTGAACGGCTTTAAATCCTAATAAATTTTCAGCTTTTTCTGTGCTAACTTTATAATTTCTATAATCTTCAACGTGTGAATCGGTAATATTTATTTCAAGCTCACAGAATTCTAACATAAACTCTTTAACTTGTTTTGCTAAGTCGCCAATGGTGGTGTTAAACGATGATAAATTGATCACTTGTCCAAATTCTAAATCGCTCTCAACGCCTAATTTATAAGCATTGCACAAATCTGTAAGTCCTAATATAGGGCGCCAAATTTTATGATTACTTAACTTAATTTCTTTGTTGCTCAAAGCATTTTTAAACATGGTATTGATGGCCAAATCGAGCCTCATTCGTGGTGAATAACCACAAACTGTTCCTTGACGGAAACAGATAACAGAAAAATTTTCATCGGCTAATGCTAATAATGCTTTTTCTCCTTGAAGCTTTGACACGCCATAAGGATAATTGCTGATAGCAATATCGTCTTCCGTAAAAGTACGGTTATGCGTGTAACCATAAACCGAACATGAACTAGCAAAAATTACTCGTTTTACACCAGCTTCTTTTGCCAAATAACCAATATACGCTGGCAATCCAGTATTATAAATAAAATTATCCTTAGGGCTAAATTCTGCCATCGGATCATTTGAAAGTCCTGCTAAAAAAATAACGGTATGAAATGCTTTCAAGTCATTTATTTTCAAATCAAAAATATCAGCTTTTATAAAATGAATGTTGTTGGGTAAATGATTTCCAAACCAACCAATATCAACTACAGTAATATCGTAACCACATTCTTTTAAAAATGGTGAAAGTGTAGTTCCTATAAAACCAGCACCTCCAAGAATCAATATTTTTTTATCTGCGTGCATATTGAAAGTTATTTGAATTTTCAGTTGCTAACCATTCTTCAAGCGTTTGAGCTACTTTATCTTTTTCCGATAATTGAGGATTTTCTATTGGCCAAACAATTCCAATTTCAGGATCGTTCCATAATATGCCCGATTCAGCTTTGTTACTATATAAGCCGCTGCATTTATATTGAATTTCAGCAAAGTCGCTTAAGGTGCAAAAACCACGTGCAAAACCAGCAGGCGCCCATACCATTTTTTTGTTAGCGGCACTTACCATTTCGCCATGCCATTGGCCCAAAGTAGGCGAACCTTTTCTGATGTCTACTGCTACCAAAAATGCTTCGCCATGTGTAACGCGCATGACCTTTCCCATGGGCGGTTCCCATTGAAAATGTAAGCCACGCAAAACACCTTTTGACGAGCGAGAATGATTGTCTTGTACAAACTCTTCATGGATTCCTAATTCAGCAAACTGATCTTTGCGATATGCTTCTATAAAAAAACCACGTTCGTCTTCAAATGCCTCAGGTTGTAACACCAATAATCCATTTAGCGCTTCGTTAATGATTGATATTTTCATGTAAATCTATGTTTGTTAAAGTTAAATAGGTTTTGTTTCTCTTAAAAAAGTATTCTATTACCACACTTTTTCTGTATAAAAATGGAAGTATTTTTTCATCGCCAACTTTTCTCATTGCTTGCGTTTCCTTTCGCTTACTTCTTATTAAAAAAATGTTTGATAACAACCAAAAATGTGCTGATAATATTCCCGCTGCCATTACAAAATTTAATGAAATAATGGCGTAAGCTACCGCCATATAATCCAATAAAACATGAACGGGAACAAACAACCAAGCATGTTTTGAATTATAGTTTTTAAGCATTATATAAATGGAATTTCTGTGATTCCAGTAAATTTTCTTGAAACTTTTGGTTTGAATAGTGGCTCCGCCAATGTGTTTTATAACAGATTTTGGCTGAACAAAAAGTTTATAACCTGCCATTCTTATCCGCCAACATAAATCTATTTCATCCATGTGGTGAACAATGGTTTCATCAAAAAAGCCGCTTTGTATTAAAGCCGATTTACGCATAAATAATGCGGCACCACTTGCCCAAAATATTTGAGTGATATTGTCGTATTGTTTGTTATCTTTTTCTATGCTATCAAAAATTCTTCCGCGTAAAAAAGGAAATCCATAAACGTCCATTTTTCCACCCGAAGCACCTGCATATTCAAATTCAGTTTCGTCAAAATAGGAAAGTAATTTGGGTTGAATGGCAGCTATTGATTCATCAGATTCTGCTAATTCTACCATGCTTTCTATCCAATTGGGGGCTACCGCCACATCGTTATTTAAACAAATAATATAATCGCCAGTACAAAACTGCAAGGCCAAATTATATGCTGCGCAATAACCGTTATTATTGGGGTTTTGAATAATTTTTACTGCAGGATAATTTACTGTAATATAAGCTACATCATCGTGAGTGGAAGCATTATCTAATAAATAAATATGCTTATTGGAATAGGTTGATTGCTGAACGGTTTGAATACATTCATCAATAAATTTTCTCCCATTATAATTTAAAATTACGATATCTACCGTTGGCAACATTTGCATTTTTTTTACAAATACAAATGAAATGTCAAAATGGTCGTGTTTTCTTGACGGTTGTCAAGAACCTTTGTGATAATAGTTTGGAAAAAATACGATTTGACTACTCTTCTAATTCAGCTATTTTATACAATTGTTCCTGCTCTATAATGCCAATGTATTTTTTGTTTAATTCTATTATATTATTCTGTTCCCATTCATGCAAAACCCTCACTGCAGTTTCTGTGGCCATGCCTGCAATGCTAGCAATTTCTTCTCTACTTAATAAAATATTTATATAATTCTGATGAGTTTTGCCAAACGATTTTTCTAATAATAAAAGTGCTTCTGCCAATCTTGCTCTCGAATTCTTTTGAATATAACTGGTTGATTTATTTTCAGCTAAACTTAAATCATGGGCAAACTTCGACATGATTTCCAACGTGAATTTCACGTTCTTTGAAATCAGTTCAAAAATCCTTTCTTTTGGAATAAAGCATACTGTCGAATCTTCTAAAGCCACGCCAGTAGCTATATAACGTCCATTCCCCAAAAGCCCTCTGTAACCTATTAATTCTGCCTCTTTCGAAATTCTGAGTATTTGTGTATTGCCATCGGCAAAGGTTTTTATTAACTTTACTTTTCCCTTGTGAACACAATAAAGTCCTTTAGCAATTTCGTCTTCTTGAAAAATTATTTGATTTTTTTTAACGTTATTGGTTTGTTTAAAATCATTTAAATTAGCTAATTCTGTTTTACTTAAAGAGCAAAATGATGACAATGCCAAATGCTGACACGAAGTGCAATCAATGTTTTTTATATTCTTTTTCAAAACTAAAATGAAGTATGCAAGTATAGGTAAATTGCAGATTTTTGATACATGAAAAAAGCTGCCCTTTCGAACAGCTTTTTAGTATTAATTTTGTCACATTAAGCTTGTAGAAATGTTACGATTCTCTATTTACGTCCCATTGCTCCATATAGTCTGCAACCCTGCGTAAAAAACTACCTCCTAATGAACCATCTACTACTCTGTGGTCATAGCTTAACGATAAAAACATCATGTGGCGAATGGCTATTACATCACCAAATTCAGTTTCCATTACAGCAGGTTTTTTCTTAATTACACCAGTAGCCATAATAGCCACCTGAGGTTGGTTAATAATAGGAGTTCCCATTAAATTTCCAAATCCACCAACATTTGTTATGGTAAAAGTTCCACCCGAAATATCGTCTGGTTTTAATTGGTTAGCCCTAGCTCTATTTGCTAAATCATTTACTGTTTTAGTAATACCAATTAAGTTCATGGTATCTGCATTTTTAATTACTGGAACTATTAAGTTGCCACTTGGCAATGCAGCTGCCATTCCTATATTAATATTCTTTTTCTTAATAATATTTGTGCCGCTTACACTGCAATTAATCATTGGATAATCTTTTATTGCCCTGGCCACACATTCTATAAATAAAGGCGTAAAAGTAATTTTCTCTCCTTCACGCTTTTCAAATGCCTTTTTATTTTTTTCGCGCCATAAAACCATGTTGGTTACATCGGCTTCTACAAAACTGGTAACATGCGGACTAGTGTGTTTACTCATTACCATGTGATCGGCAATTAGTTTACGCATGCGGTCCATTTCTATAATTTCATCGCCACCACTTACGCTTGTAACAGCTGCAGGAGCAGCAGGTGTAGCAGTTTTTGGTGCTTCTATTATTGGAGTTGGTATGGCAGCTGGCATGCTCACAGGAGCAGCCACTGGCTGAGCAATTCCACCAGTTCTGTTACTTACAAAATTTAAAATATCGCGTTTGGTTACTCTGCCTTCATTTCCACTTCCAGCTATGGTTTCTAATTCACTCATGCTCACATTTTCTTCGCGAGCAATATTTAAAACCAACGGACTGTAAAATTTATTGCTTCCAGCAACTCCAGAAACGGGTGCTGCAGTATTGATAGCAGTATTAACTGTTGCTTCTATTTGCGTAACTATTTTTGGTGCTTGTACTACGGGGGTAACAGGTGAAGCCGGTGCAGCACTTGCGCTTACTGATAATTCTATAATTGCTATTGGCATATTTACTGCTATTACATCACCATCTTTATATAGTTTTTTTACTAAAATTCCCGCTTTAGGACTTGGCACTTCACTGTCTACTTTATCAGTAGCTATTTCTAGTACTGTTTCGTCAATAGCTATTACATCACCTTCGTTTTTTAGCCATTTTATAATGGTTGCTTCAGCAATACTTTCGCCCATTTTAGGCATTACCAATTGAAATTCTGACATTGTATTTTTAATAATTTGATTGATTCCTTTTAAAAATAAACGACAAAATTAATGCTTTAAAGCAGTTTTACTAATGTAAATTGCTATTCACTTTAAAATGTTAAGATTAATTATTTTTTTTTATTCCCGTACATAGTCTGAACCATGATTTATAGGATTAAAGGATTTGCATGATTTTGATTGTTGTATTGGTAAATATAAAGTTTGTTGTCACCCTGAGCTTGCCGAATGGGTGAGAAAAGCAAACTGAAGCTAACATGTTGATTGATATTTGTTAAGTATTTTTTTATTACAATACATAGCTCTTTTGTAAGGTAACAAAAGAGTTTAGCTGGGTAACAAAAACCTAAAAGTAGGCTTCTTAATTTTTTAGTAAACCTGAAAATATTATTTGATAGCAGGTAACTACTATTTACATTTAAACTTGGCATTATTCATGTAAGTTACTTGAAAATTAATTAATTAAAATCCATTATGATTAAACGCACTATTTATGTAGGAAATCCATTGCATTTAAGTATTAGCAATGAGCAATTGGTATTAACAGTGCCGCATGCCAAGGGAATGGATAAATTAATTGGCAATACTATTCCCTTAGAAGATATTGGAATATTAATGCTCGACCATAATCAAATTACTTTAAGCCATGCTGTATTACAAAAAATGGCAAGTTTTAATATTGCATTTATTGTTTGTAATGAAAGCCATCATCCTGTATCATTACAATTGCCTTTAGCAACAAATACGTTGCAAACAGAACGTTTTAAATATCAAATAGAAGCGAGTGTTCCTTTAAAAAAACAACTTTGGCAACAAACGGTAAAAACTAAAATTAGAAACCAAGCTTTTGTGTTAAACAAATATGGTTTTAGTAGCTCCAGTATGCTTCAATGGGCTAACGATGTAAATAGTGGCGATACCATGAACTTAGAAGGACGAGCAGCAGCCTTTTATTGGAAAAGTCTTTCGCCATTATTGGTCCCAAACCAAACTTTATTTACTAGAGATAGGGAAGGCATGTACCCCAATAATTTATTAAATTATGCATACGCAATTATAAGAGCAACAGTAGCACGTGCTTTAGTAGCAAGTGGTTTATTACCCACTTTAGGTATTCACCACAAAAACAAATATAACGCCTATTGCTTAGCCGATGACATGATGGAGCCATACAGAGCTTTTGCCGATGATTTGGTGTTTAGTATAGTAAATAAAAACCCTACAGAACAAGAGTTAACAAAAGAAATTAAGTCACAATTACTAAGTTTACCTGCTGCCGATATATTTATAGATAAACAACGCAGTCCGCTTATGGTTGGTTTACAAAAAACCACGAGCAGCTTAGTAAAATGTTATATGGGCGACAGGAAAAATATATTATATCCCGAACTTTTATAATTGTGTTTAACAACTAGCATTAGGTATAAATAAAGTTATTGATTTTGCTCCAATTTAAATTTTTATAAAATGCTTTGCCATTAGCTAAATCCTAGCAGAAAGCAGCAAAAAAACATGGAACGTTTAAACGAATATAGAATTATGTGGGTACTCATTTTTTTTGATTTGCCAACCGAAACGCCAGAGGAACGCAAAATAGCTGCAAGGTTTAGAAAAGAAATTATGCAAGATGGCTTTACCATGTTTCAGTTTAGCATATACCTGCGCCATTGCCCAAGCCGGGAAAATGCCGAGGTACATATTAAACGTACCAAAGATAAACTACCCACCAAAGGACATATAGGAATACTTAGTATTACCGATAAAC
>CAIUQQ010000211.1 GCA_903901345.1 uncultured Bacteroidota bacterium
GTTGCAATAAAAAAAATATAAAGGGATTATGCTTTTTAACTCAATAAGTTTTGCGATATTTTTGCCAATAGTCTTTATCTTTTATTGGTTTGTTGCAAGAGAAAATTTAAAACTTCAAAATTTATTACTTCTTGTTTCAAGCTACTTTTTTTATGCTTGTTGGGACTGGAGATTTTTATTTTTGCTTGTTTTTTCAACATTTTTAGATTATTATACTGGATTAAGAATTTCTGGGTCTGACAAACCAAATTTTAGAAAATTTTGGTTCTGGTTAAGCATTGTTGTCAATATTGGTTTCCTAGGTTTTTTTAAATATTACAATTTTTTCATACTTTCTTTTGCAGAAGGAATCTCTTTTTTAGGTCTACATATTAATCCATGGACTTTAAGAGTAATTTTACCAGTTGGAATTTCTTTTTATACTTTTCATGGACTTTCGTATGTAATTGACGTTTACAACAATAAGATTAATGCCGAAAAAAACTTTATTGATTATTCAGTCTTTGTTAGTTTTTTTCCTCTTTTAGTAGCGGGTCCAATTGAGCGCGCAACACATCTTCTACCCCAAATAAAAGAAAAAAGAACTTTTGACTATCTGAAAGCTGTTGATGGCTTAAAACAAATATTATGGGGATTGTTTAAAAAAATTGTTATTGCTGATCAATGTGCCGAGTACGCAAACATGATATTCAATAATTCAGCTGATTATTCGGGAAGCACACTTGTTTTAGGGGCTATATTTTTCACTTTTCAAATTTATGGGGACTTTTCAGGTTATTCAGACATTGCATTAGGTACAGCCAGGCTTTTCGGGATTGAACTTCTGAAAAATTTCGCTTTCCCTTACTTTTCAAGAGATATTGCGGAATTTTGGAGACGTTGGCACATTTCACTCTCTACTTGGTTCAGAGATTACTTATATATCCCACTAGGAGGCAGTAAAGGTGGAATATGGATTAAAATCAGGAATACGTTTGTTATATTTTTAGTGAGTGGTTTTTGGCATGGTGCAAATTGGACATTTATTGTTTGGGGGTTTCTTAACGCGTTATACATTATGCCATTAATTTTACTGAACTTGAACAGAGTAAATCTTGATATTGTAGCAAAAGGAAGAATTTTTCCAAGCATAAAGGAATTTCTAGCTATGGCTCTAACATTTATTTTAACTGTTTTTGCTTGGATTTTCTTCAGGTCAGAAAGTTTGAGTGCTGCTTTTAGTTTCATTTCTAACATATTCACGTACAAACTATTTACGACCCCAACTATTCTGCCTAAGTTATTATTATTAATGATTTTGTTGTTCCTACTAATTGAATGGGTAGGAAGAGAGCACCAATATGCAATAGCAAAACTAGGAATAATGTGGAATCAAAAATTAAGATGGGTAATGTATTATGCAATTGTTTTTATAATTTTTTATTTCTGCAACATAATTTTCATATGTTTTATGAACTACTCCAGCATTGCCTATTGTTTCAACGTGTCCATTTGCGTTTATTCCATGGTGACTTATAATGGGTAATCCAAAATACAAA
>CAIUQQ010000212.1 GCA_903901345.1 uncultured Bacteroidota bacterium
AGTTAAATAATTATGAATCACCATGTTTTTATTTTAGAAATTACAATAATTAATATTATTCTATAATATTTACACATATATCTTATAGCTAACTGTTTAATTATATTATTTCAATTGTCATCTTTTCAGATTCCCAGTATAAATATGGAGTTATTATCATTTATTGGCTATTTTTCATCATTTATAAATTGATTTTTTATGGAAAATTTACTGATTTTATGCATAAAATAACATTTTTTTTAAAAAACATAAAAAAGTTATAAATAGGCATACTAACTTAATAGGATTACTTGCTTATTATTCCAACTTACTTACTCTTTTTTTAAATAATTAATAGCAATTTCCCTTTGGTAAAATCTTAAACGCTTGCAGAAAATTTTCCTTCGTAAGGAGGAAAAACGATTTTGCAGGGAGAAAAAGTTCCAATGCTGGTGGAATTTGCTCTAATGCTGGTGGAATCTGTTCCATTGCTGGTGGAATCTGCTCCATTGCTGGTGGAATTTGCTCCAATGCTGGTGGAATCTGTTCCAATGCTGGTGGAATCTGTTCCATTGCTGGTGGAATCTGTTCCATTGCTGGTGGAATCTGTTCCATTGCAGGCAGGAAAAATGGACTTTTAGACGTAAAAACCCAAAACATACCCCAAAATGAGGTGAATATTACCTTTTATGGGAAGTAGGCATTAGATTGTGTAAATATAATAATATTATTTATTTTGAATTCTACCTAAAAGCTTGAAATTATTGGTTAACTTTGATTTTTAATTGGGTAAATTAAAAGTGAAATAATTAGTACCAATCGAAGACTTGGATAAGTAAAATAATAAAAAACTTTTGATTAAACAAAACCTAGCTCTTATTAGGGTTATCACTCCAAAAATGGGTAGATATACCTGATAAAGGCAGGGGTATATACAAGTTATAGGCAAGCGTAGGGCGACAGTGGAAGCCCTCAACATTTGTTCTATAACAGACGGCAAAATCCACCAAAGCTCATCCAACTAAAAACTGTTGAAAATTTGGGACAAGAAAAGAGTATTGAATAGTTATTTTTTGCGAACTTGCAACTTGAATTTTGACAACAAAATAAATGAAGACAAAAGAGAAAATAAGCATAGATGAATTTGACGGCAAACGCTTTAAAATTAGACTTGTAGAGCCAAAAGCCGACAAGAAAGCTGTATTAACTCACTATTTACATAACATACATAATGGAGTTTCAAAGCATTATAAAAAGGATGCTTTGAGTGCTTTAAAGGAATATGTTCAATATAAAGAACAAGACGAAAATATTTCAATGGTTGCAGAAGACGCACTTCAACAACTACTTTTTGAAGTTGAAAACGTTCCGTTTCCAACTCCTGACAATTATACTTTTAAATTTATTGACCTTTTTGCTGGAATTGGCGGTTTCAGACTTGCAATGCAAAATCTTGGAGGAAAATGTGTATTCACAAGCGAGTGGGACAAAGAAGCACAAAAAACATATAGAGCAAATTTCGGAGAAATTCCATTTGGCGACATTACTAAACCACAAGTAAAAAACTATATACCCGATAATTTCGACTTATTGTGTGCAGGTTTTCCTTGCCAAGCATTTTCAATTGCTGGCAAACGTGGAGGATTTGACGACACAAGAGGAACGCTGTTTTTTGACGTTGCAGAAATTATTAAAAAACATAAACCTAAAGCGATTTTCCTTGAAAATGTAAAAGGTTTGAGAAGCCACGACAAAGGAAAAACGCTTGAAACAATCTTGAATGTTTTACGAAACGACCTTGACTATTTTGTTCCCGAACCACAAGTAATAAATGCAAAAGAATTTGGAGTTCCGCAACATCGTGAACGAATTTATATTGTTGGTTTCCGCAAAGACACTGGAATAACAACATTTGAATATCCAAAACCGACAAATAAAAAAGTAAAATTTGCAGACATAAAAGAAAAGAAAGTTCCTGCAACAAAATACTTTTTATCCACTCAATATGTGCAAACTTTAGTCAATCATAAAGCACGACACGAGGGAAAAGGAAATGGTTTTGGTTATGCAATTATTCCAGATGATGGAATTGCAAACGCAATTGTAGTTGGTGGAATGGGTAGAGAAAGAAATTTAGTTTATGACCATAGAATTACAGATTATACTCCGACAACACATATTAAAGGAACTGTAAATCGTGAGGGCATACGTAAAATGACACCGAGAGAATGGGCAAGATTACAAGGCTTTCCCGACAAATATGTAATTCCTGTTGCTGACGCATCAGCTTACAAGCAATTCGGCAACTCCGTTGCCGTGCCTGCAATTCAGGCAACAGCAATGAAAATTTTAGAACTAATAGGAATTACAAATGCTAACAGGAAATAAAGGCGAATGGAGTGAAATATATGCTTTGTTCAAATTGCTTGGCGACAAACAATTATTTGCAGGAGATGCAGACCTAAACAAAGTTGAAGAACTCTTTTACCCAATCATAAAAATTATTCGCAACGAAAGTGGCGGAGATTTTGAATATGAAATAAACGGAGATTTAGTAATTATTTCAGGAGGAAAAGAAAAATTAAGAATTCCTGTAAAAATATTTACAGAACAGGCTTCAAAATTACTAACTAAAATAAAAGGAGAAAAAGGAACATTTGGTATACCAGAAGTTGAGGTATTTATGACATCTATAAATTGTCAAACATTAAAAGCAAAATCTACTTCTAAAACAGATATTCGTATAGTAATTCACGATCAAAGAATTAACCAAACAGCGGAATTAGGCTTTAGTATAAAATCTCAAGTTGGCAATGACTCTACTATTTTAAACGCAGGTAAAACAACAAATTTTATTTATCAAGTTTTGGGTTTCAAACCAACAGCAAAAGAAATAAAAACGATTAACGAAATTGAAACAAAAAGCAAAATTAAAGACAGAATTGAAGCGATAAAAAAACAAGGAGGGAAATTCAAATTTATAACACTTGAAAATAGCATTTTCAATAACAATTTAGTGCTTATCGATAGTTTGCTCCCAAACATTGTAGCCGAAATTATCAAGACCTTTTTCACAACAACATTAAGTTCAATAAAAGACCTCACAGACAGCATTAATAAAGCAAATCCATTGGACTACGATACCCAGTTTGCACATACATTTTACGACTATAAAATTAAACGCTTTTTGACCGATGTAGCTTTAGGAATGACGCCATCAAAAGTATGGACGGGCATTTATGATGCAACCGGTGGTTATTTAATTGTAAAAGAAAATGGAGACATTTTATGTTACCACATATACAACAGAAATCAATTTGAGGACTATTTGTTCGCTAACACAAAACTTGAAACAGCAAGTAGCACAAGACACGATTTTGGTAAAATATACGAGGACAATGGACAATTTTATTTCAAACTAAATTTGCAAATTAGGTTCAAATAGACAATGCCAAAACAACTGTAAATATGAACGGATTTTGCACTACCGAAAGAACACCAGCTTGTAACAGCACCTACAAGAAATTGGCGGTTCAGTGGTTAAATGAAGCTTTGTGCTTCGTATCAAGTTCAGTGGTGGCAGACAGTTTTCGTCTCCGAAATCGCCAACTTCTTGTAGCTGCAAAAC
>CAIUQQ010000213.1 GCA_903901345.1 uncultured Bacteroidota bacterium
ACAATTATTTAATATTATTTTTTATTTATTAGCTTTTTTGCTTTTAAAACTTACTTTTTTTATTAATAATGTTTTTGCTTTACAAACAAGTAAAGTATACTATAATCAAGGGTTGCACATCATATTTAGCTTACATAAATATGACAATTCCAAAACACAAAATACTTTATACGTTAAATTTAAAGTGCATTACATCTCCATCATTTACTAAGTATTCTTTTCCTTCCATGCGCAAAGCACCTGCTTCTCTGCATGCAGATTCTGTTCCATATTTTTTAAAATCTTCATAACTAATTACATCTGCTTTTATAAAACCTCTTTCAAAATCGGTATGAATAACTCCAGCAGCTTGTGGTGCTTTAAAACCATTATTAATTGTCCAAGCTCTTACTTCCTGAACACCAGCAGTAAAATAGGTTATTAAGTTTAATAATTTATAAGATGCAGTAATTAATTTAGCCACACCACTTTCAGTTAAACCCAAATCATTTAAAAACGAAATTCTATCTTCGTAACTATCTAATTCTGAAATATCACTTTCTATGGCTGCGCTAATAATTATAACTTCTGCATTGTCATTTTTAACAATTTCTTTTACTTGATCTACAAATTTATTTCCATTCACAACCGAGGCTTCATCTACGTTACAAACGTACATTACAGGCTTATCGGTTAACAAGCATAAATCGGCAATATGTTCTTTATCGTTAGCGCTCATTTCTAAAGTTCTAGCCGATTTACCATCGTCTAAATGTGCTTTGTATCTTAACAAAACAGTTTCCGCTTTTACCGCATCTTTATCACCAGTTTTAGCAGCACGACTTACTTTTTGAAGCTTTTTTTCAACTGAATCTAAATCTTTTAATTGTAATTCTGTATCTATAATTTCTTTATCACGCAATGGATCTACTGTACCATCCACATGAATAATATTATCATCTTCAAAGCAACGCAAAACATGAATAATTGCATCAGTTTGACGAATATTTGCTAAAAATTGATTGCCCAACCCCTCACCTCTACTCGCTCCTTTTACTAAGCCTGCTATATCTACAATTTCTATAGTTGTAGGTAAAACTCTGTTCGGTTTTACTAAACTTTCTAATACATTTAAACGTTCATCAGGAACAGTAATAACTCCTACATTAGGCTCAATGGTACAAAAAGGGAAATTTGCTGCTTGCGCTTTTGCATTGCTTAAGCAATTAAATAAAGTTGATTTGCCTACATTGGGTAAGCCTACTATTCCACACTGCATTCTTTTTTTATTTTTTTACCTCTGGCTACTAGCTTCTGGCAGCTAGCAGATTGAGAATATTATTATTTATTTTTTGCCAGAGGCTAGCGGCTAGATGCCATTAGCCATTATTGTCCGTTAATAATTTGTTTCATATCCATTATTATTTTTTCAGCTAAATGGTTAGCAGTTGCTTCGCTTTTACTTTCAGCATATATTCTTATAATGGCTTCTGTATTACTTCTACGTAAATGAACCCATTCATTATCAAATTCTATTTTTACACCATCAACAGTATTGATAGGTTGTTTTTTATATTTTTCTTGAATACCACTTAAAAGCTCATCAATATTGATGTTTGAATCTAAATCAATTTTCTTTTTTGCAATGGTATAATCGGGATAAGAAGAACGAAGAATTGAACATAATTTATCGCTTTTTGCCAAATGAGTTAAAAATAATGCAATACCAACCATGGCATCTCTACCATAATGTAATTCAGGGAAAATAATGCCACCATTACCTTCTCCTCCAATAACAGCTTTGGTTTCTTTCATCATGGTAACCACATTTACTTCACCTACTGCACTTGCATTGTAATTTCCACTGTGTTTTTCGGTAATATCTCTTAATGCTCTTGTTGATGAAAGATTTGAAACAGTATTTTTAATAAAACCATTTTTCTTTAAATTTTCATTACTTACATTATTTAAAACATAATCAGCTACTGCCACTAAAGTATATTCTTCACCAAACATACTTCCATCTTCATTTACCAAAGCAAGTCTATCCACATCAGGATCTACAACTATTCCTAAATCAGCTTTTTGACGAATTACTTCATTTGAAATAGCAGTTAAATTTTCAGGAAGTGGCTCAGGATTATGAGGAAATTTACCATCAGGAGTACAGAATATTTCTACGATATCGTCAACACCTAAAGCCTTTAAAAGCATAGGAATTGCAATGCCACCAGTTGAATTCACAGCATCTACAACAATTTTAAACTTTTTTGATTTAATAGCTTCTACGTCAACCAAATCAAGTTTTAAAATTTCGTCAATATGTTTTTTTATATAATCTTTTTTCTCAGTAATTTTCCCAAGTTTATCTACATCAGCAAACTCAATATTCCCTGATTCAGCAATGGCTAACATTTGTTTTCCAAGTTCATCAGAAATAAATTCACCTTTACTATTTAATAATTTTAAAGCATTCCATTGTTTTGGATTATGACTTGCAGTTAATATAATACCACCTTGAGCGGCTTCCATTACTACTGCCATTTCTACTGTAGGAGTTGTACTTAAACCTAAGTCTATTACATCTATACCTAATCCGTTTAAAGTAGCGCAAACCAAACGATTTACCATATCACCACTTATTCTTGCATCTCTACCGACTATAACTTTACAAGCAACAGATTCTTGTTTAATCATGCTACCATAAGCAGCAGTGAATTTTACTATATCAATAGGTGTTAATGAATTTCCACTTTGCCCCCCAATTGTCCCCCTAATACCTGAAATTGATTTTATTAATGTCAAAACTTTTTTAATTTTAGTGGCGCAAAATAAGGCTATATAATCATTTGTTAAAACTTTAAATGTTTTTTAATTAAAAAAAAACTCAAACAAATAATAAACAATGATTTATTATTTTATTTACACATTTTAAAATGAATAAATACTGTAAATTAAAACCTAAAACCTGCTGTTACTATAAAATTCATCATGGTAAATTGATTTTCGGCAGAGTAACTTGTTTTCCCTTTTTCTAATAATTGATATGGCGTTTGGTAATAAGTATTCCAAGTATAAACCATTGCTCCATCTATGTAAAAATCGGAACTATAATTATCAACTGATGGAAACAAAAACCCTAATCCTCCAGAAATGCTTTGCGTAGGATTATCGAGTGAAACACCAAAAGAACTTGCATTATACGGGCTTCCATAATAAGCATATCCAGCTCTAAATCTTGAATTTTTGTATTTTAATTCAGAACCAATTCTTACATTATTTGCAATGGTATAATTACTTTTTACCGCAGCATTTGCATTTACAAATTCATAATTACTAGCTGTTAACCTAGCCGATTTGTAATCTACTTGATCCCAGTCAATAGAAATAAAACCTAGCTTTGGGTGTAAAATTGCTGCACTTACCGTTAATTTTGAAGGTGTTACTAAATTATAATCAAAATAATCAGTTCTTTCTCTAGCATCATAATTATAATTTGAACCACCAACAACTGTGCTTAGTCCATAACTATATTCGTCTTTTAAATTTAAACGAACGGGCGTTGTATAACTTAAACCTACTCTAAAAAAATCAATTGGTTTTACTATAAAACCAAATCTTCCACCAATTCCTGTTCCTTGTGTTTTTACTATTGATGTAAAATTACTAGAAGTATATAAATTAGATGGACTACTACTTTTATCTACTGTTTCTTTAAAAAAGTTTGAAGATTCATAATTTACATTTTGAAATAACAAGGAAGCACCAAAATAAATAAAATTCGAAAAATTCAAACCACTTGAAAAACTATACTCATTTATTCTACCTGTAATTTGTTGAATATTTGATTGGTGTATAGAAAATGCAGTATCTTTATTACTAACAAAAGTAGAACCGTATTTTTTTGCTCCAATTGAATCTATCAAATAAGTTGACCAAGCCATTCCAGCAATATCGTTCACATAAGAATTAAATGGTGTTGAATTTGGAAAAGTTCTTCCATTTGCTTGCTCTGCAAAAAAATCGCTGATGCTAGATTTTGTGTTATTTCCTGAAAAAATAGTGTTTTGGTTAAAATCATTCAATCTATTTACAGCAAATCCAAATGAATAACTTACCAAATCTTTGGTTTCATCGCCATTAAACCCTTGCTGAACTTTGGTAAATACCAAACCAAATTGAGGAATGTTTAAACCAGTTTTTGATTCTGTATTTATACTTCCAATATATTTGCTATCAATTAAATAAGAAGTAACAGCTAAACTTCCTGATAATTCATTTCGTCTGTATAAAGCTATTCCTGCTGGATTAATTGCTACAGCACTTGCATCGGCACCTAACGCTCCAAACGCACCACCCGCACCTTGAACTCGCGCTGAACCAAATAATTTGTTTTGCGAATATCGCAATGCGTCTTGCTCATTTTGCGCATAAGCATAAAATGAAAGGCAAATACTATAAGCTACTAATATTGATTTTTTTAACATATAAATAAATGTTTAAATTTTAAAGAAACTTCAATTTTAATTTCTGAAAATATTATTTAACGAGGACGAGAAACCCCTCCTCCTCCACCGCCACCACTGCTTCTTCCGCCACCACCTCCAGATGAACCACCACCATTATTTCCACCACCATTTGAACGTGGAGTATTATTAGTAGGTGGATTATAATTAGGTTGGGTATAAGTTGGTGGATTATAATTAGGCTGACTATTTCTTTGCTGATTATTTTGATTGTAATAATTAGGTTGAGTATATATTGGTGTTTGTGGATTTGATTCTGATCTTACTGAATTTGGATTTTGAATTGGGGCTGGATTTGCATATTGCGGATTGGCATTTCTAAATTCTGTTTGACGATTATTATTTTCAACTGAGCGGTCATAAGTAGAATAAGTTGGCGGTATAACTTCAGTACTTCTTGGAGCAATGTATTGAACTCCATTTGGTGTATTTATTAAAGTTCCACTATTTCCCGAAGACCTAGCTTGATTTGGTTGATCAATAATATTTTGATTTGGAACTTCACCACCACTAGAACGTTTTATCGTTTTTAATGGATTTGGGTTTGGATTGTCAATTGTTCCACCATTGGTTGCAGGTATATTACTTCCAATAACTTGCCTTGGTCTTGATTGTGAAGGATTACTATTAGGCGATTCTGGTAAATAATTTCCTCCATTATTATAATGAGGATAGTTATTATAATAGCCGTAGTGATTGTTATAACCATAAGGATTATAGTAATTATTATAGCCATATGGATTGTAAAAATAAGGATTGTAAAATGAATTGAAGCCAAAATTATTAAAGCCAAAACCTATTCCAGTATTCCAACCATTATTGCAATTGTATCCAAAATTTATAGATGGACCAAAACCATAATTTCCCCAACCATTATTGTAACCAAAGGCATTATAATAACCATAATTATTTCCATAACCGTTGTAATATCCAAAATTATTATAATTATTGCTATAATATCTTCTGTTATTAAGTCTGGCTAATCTTCTTTGTTGTTTGCGTTCTGCTTTAGCTAGTAAATATTCGTCTCTTAAACTAAAAGGAGGCATTTTATAAGCTTGGTATGCAGCAGAAAGTTCAGGATGTATTCTATATATTGAATCCTGATTTGACTTATAAATTGGATAACCAGTTACTGCATTGGGATTAGCAGTTTCATTGTCATTATTATAACCTTCAGGTTTATTGGTGTCTGCTTTAGAAGGAAAATCTCTCTTAATTTTTTCAATATCAACAGTTGGAATAATAGTTTTTCCTTTATTAGAATTATCTGTCGATGAAAAATAAAGATCATCATCAGCGGATACCGGCTGATTTAAAAGCGCACAAGAGCTAATGAATAAAGCTGATGTAAAAATGGCTAAAAACAATTTAACTTTCATACTATTTGATTTTTTTGATTATACAAAATAAAGTAATTTTTTGACTAATAACTATACCTTTAATGTAAAAATTGTGATATAATTAAAAATCGAAAATTCTATAAAACTATCATCCAAATATTAGGCCAAAAAAAATCAAATTATTGAATTCAACTAAAATAAATCCCATTTAAGTATAAAAAGCAAATTATTTAATGTAATTTTTGCAAAAGTTGCAATTGTACTTTCAAATAAATGCCTTTTATTCGCAAACAGAATAAATAAACAAAAACTATGTTTGAAATAATTACTGAAAAATACAAAGACTTTAAATCACTTCATTATTTTTTGCGTCATACAGCGTACGTTATCAATAAGCCAAGCGATACTTATTTACAAGTAAAGAGAAAAGACAGATATGAGGATATCACTTATGCTCAAGTTTTTGAACAATTAAACGCTATTTCGGCCTATTTATATGATAAAGGATTGCGTAAAGGCGATAAAGCAGCATTATTAATTGAAAACTGTCCAGAATATATTTGTTACGATCAGGCGTTAATGCAACTAGGAATTGTAAATGTTTCTGTTTATCCCACTTCTTCAGAATCGGATTTACAACATATAATCAATGATTCAGAATCTCAAATAATATTAGTAGGCACACCTTTTTTATTAAAAAGAGTAAAAAAAATAAAAGAAAATTGCCCAACTCTTAAAAATATAATTACCACTTTTGAAGCAGAAGGTGAAAATATTATTTCATACCAAAAAGTGATAGAACAAGGAATTGTATTGTATGAAAACACAAAAGAGTTAATAGAAAAAGAGTTAGAAAAAGTAACATACGATGATTTATCATGTTTACTTTATACTTCAGGAACTACAGGAAAACCTAAAGGTGCCATGCTTACACATAATAATTTTATGAGTAACATAGTAATGGCCGATTTATTGTTGCCAATTGTAACCAAAGATTATACTTTTTTATCATTCCTTCCACTTTGCCACGTTTACGAAAGAACTTGTACTTATTATTTCAGTACATTTAAAGGTTTTAAAGTAGCTTTTGCACAAAGTTTAGAAGCATTAACAAGTAATATTCAAGAAGTAAAACCTCGTGCAATACTTACAGTTCCTCGTCTTTTGGAAAGAATAGAAGATAGAGTTCGTAAAAGCGTTTCTAATTCTGGCGGTTACAAAGAAATTATTTTTAATTGGGCAATAAAAGCGGGTGAAAAACGAAGAATAAATAAGGAAAATGGTAAGAGTAATGGACTATTTTTAAATATACAATTAGCTATTGCTGAAAAACTTGTTTTTGCACAAATAAAAGAACGTTTGGGTGGCAAAATGAGTGTTATGGTTAGTGGTGGTGGTGCTTTACCAAAACATGTTGGCGAATTTTTTGGCAATTTGGAAATGTTAGTGATTGAAGGTTATGGATTAACAGAAACTTCACCATTTGTATGTGCGAATGAAATTCACAGACAAGTTTGGGGAACTGTAGGAAGAATTGGTCAAGCCAATGAAGTTGCTATTCAACACGTTGAAACCAAAGAAATAATTACACTTCAAACTTACGATTCTTATAATCCAACTTTTGAATCGGGCGAAGGTGAAATTTTAGTGCGTGGATTAAATGTTATGAAAGGTTATTGGAATTTACCTGAAGAAACCGCTGCTGCAATTGACAGCGATGGTTGGTTACACACAGGTGATGTTGGTAAATTTGAAAAAGGATATTTGAAAATTACTGATAGAATAAAAAATATTATTGTTAATTCATTTGGTAAAAATGTATACCCTACTCCTATTGAAAATGTGTATATGAAATCAACTAAAATTGAACAAATATTTTTAATTGGCGATGGTCAAGAATATTTAACAGCTTTGATTGTTCCAAGCAAAGAAGAATTAAAAGAAAAGTTTAATTTAAAAGAAGATTTTTTCAAACAAGCTGATGAATTTATCCGAGAAAATGAAATTATTGAGTGGATGGAAGAAGACATGAAGAAATTAGAAGTGAATTTGGGTAAATACGAAAGAGTTAAGCATTTTGCTTTAAAACGCTTGCCGTTTACTTTAGATGCTGGAGAAATGACTCCTACCCTGAAAATTAAACGTAAAGTGGTTGAAACCAAATACAATGATGAAATAAAAAGTATTTATGTAAATGTAAGCTAAGTTTTCTATCAACTATTTTATTGATAAATTTTATAATTAAAAAAATGCTAAATCTATTATTTTAGCGGTTTGAAATTTACAAAAAGAAAATAAAAAAAATGAATAATTTTAAACTTAAAATGATACCTGAACGAAGCGTAAAACCTCGTGAAAGTGGAATAAATATGGTAATGGATAAAGGTCTTAGCATTAGAGAAGCTGAAGATTTATTATCTGTATCTGGTGATTATATTGACATTATTAAACTTGGATTTGGAACTGCTTTTGTAACTCCAAATTTGGAAGAAAAAATAAAATTATATCAAAAAAACAATGTGATAGTTTATTTTGGTGGAACTTTATTTGAAGCTTTTTTAGTTAGAAACCAATTTGATGAATATTTAAAAGTTTTAGAAAAATTCAAACTTTCTCATGCTGAAATTTCTGATGGATCAATAGAATTACCTCACGATATAAAGTTAGATTATATTAGTAAATTAAGTAAATATGTTACTGTTTTAAGTGAAGTTGGTAGTAAAGATGTTGAAAAAATAATTCCTCCATACCAATGGATTGAATTAATGCAAACTGAAATTCAGGCTGGTGCTTGGAAAGTAATTGCTGAAGCCCGCGAAGCAGGAAATGTAGGCGTTTACAGAAGTAATGGCGAAGTAAGAGAAGGTTTGGTGCAAGAAATATTAACCAAACTTCCCTCCGAAAAAATTATTTGGGAAGCTCCTTTGAAAGCGCAACAAACGTATTTTATAAAATTAGTAGGTGCCAATGTTAATTTAGGAAACATTGCTCCAAATGATGTAATTCCAAGTGAAACTTTACGCATTGGTTTACGCAGCGATACTTTCAATTTCTTTTTAGGAAAAGGAACAAAATATACTACAGTAAAAAAGAAATAATATTGAATTCTTAAATTTGAAATTCGAATAAAAAAACCACATAAAAAACATAGTGTAATGCTATGTTTTTTATGTTTCTATGTGTTTCAAATTATTATAAATTGACGTTGCAATACAACGTATCTACAAGTTTGATTAACAAACTAAATTCACAATTTTCCCTTTTACAAAAATTACTTTTTTAGGTGTTTTGCCTTCTAACCATTTTTGAATAGACTCATTGGCTAAAACAGTTGCTTCAATTTCTAAACCAGAAGCTTGCAAACTAAATGTTAAATTCATTCGGTGCTTTCCGTTAATTGAAATTGGATAACTGAACTCATCTTCCACCAAATACTCAGCTATAAATTCGGGAAAATCTGCTTTTGTTACACTCGTTTTATTCCCTAATTGGTGCCAAAGTTCTTCGGCAATATGAGGTGCATAAGGCGAAAGTACAATCAATAAATCTTGTAAAACAGCTTGCTTATAACATTTTAAATCTGTTAGCTCATTTACGCAAATCATAAAGTTGGAAACAGAAGTATTGAACGAGAAATTTTCAATATCATCGGCAACTTTTTTAATAGTTTTGTGCATTGCTTTTAGCTCGGCTTTTGTTGGTTCGTGTTGGTTAACAATAAAGTTTCCTTCATTGTTATAAAATAAACGCCAAAGTTTTTTCAAAAACCTGTGAACGCCTTCTATTCCGTTTGTGTTCCAAGGTTTGCTTTGCTCCAACGGACCTAAAAACATTTCATACAAACGCAATGTATCCGCACCATAATCCGCTACAATATCATCAGGAGTTACCACATTGTATTTTGACTTCGACATTTTTTCAATTTCGCTACCGCATATGTATTTTCCTTCTTCTAAAATAAATTCAGCATTATTATAATCCTCTCTCCAATTTTTAAATGCTTCAATATCTAAAACATCATTTTTTACAAAATTTACATCTACGTTTATTGCATAAGTTTCAAAGTCATTTCTTAAATTAAATGAAATAAATTTATTTGAATCTTTAATTCTATAAACAAAACTACTTCTACCCGTAATCATTCCTTGATTAATCAACTTTTTGGCTGGTTCATTGCAAGGGATTAAGCCTAAATCATACAAGAATTTACTCCAAAAACGTACGTATAATAAATGGCCTGTAGCATGTTCACTTCCGCCTAAATATAAATCTACTTGTTGCCAATAATCAGCAGCCTTTTTACTTACAAATTCATCGGAATTTTTATTATCCATGTAACGCAAAAAATACCAACTGCTTCCAGCCCAACCTGGCATGGTTGAAAGTTCGTAATCAAATTCGCCTTTATATTTCCAATCTTTGGCTCTTCCTAAAGGTGGTTCACCAGTAGTGGTGGGTAAATAAGAATCAATTTTTGGTAACTCCAATGGCAATTCAATTTCATTTAAAACATACGGAATATTGTTTTTATAATAAACCGGAATAGGCTCTCCCCAATATCGTTGGCGACCAAAAATAGCATCGCGTAAGCGGAAATTAGTTTTACCTTTACCTAAGCCACGCACTTCTATTTCATGAATGGATTTTTTAATTGCACCTTTTACGGGTAAATCATTTAAAAAACTAGAGTTGAAAAGAGTTCCTTCTTTGGCATCATATGCCTCTTGTAAAGACGTAGCATGCAACGTCTCTAAATTATTAGGTTTGATAACCTGAGTAATCGGCAAATTAAAATGTTTGGCAAAAGCAAAATCGCGGGTATCATGCGCAGGAACAGCCATTACCGCACCTGTTCCATAACCCACCAACACATAATCGGCTACCCAAATTGGAATTTCATTTCCTGTAAATGGATGAATGGCATAAGCACCCGTAAACTCACCCGAAATACGTTTCACATCGGCTTGTCTATCACGTTCACTGCGGTTCTTGGCCATTTCAACATAAGCCATTACGTTACTTTCATGGTCGGACGAAACTAACTCAGCTAACATATCATGCTCAGGAGCAATGGCCAAATAACTGATTCCAAAAATTGTATCAGGACGAGTTGTAAATACTTCGATTTCCAAATTACTGTCTTGCACTTTAAAATTTAAGCTTGCACCTTGCGATTTTCCAATCCAATTACGCTGAGCTTCTTTTAAACTTTCAGTCCAATCTAATCCATCTAAATCTTTTAATAATCTATCGGCATAAGCAGTAATGCGCATGCTCCATTGCTTCATTAATTTACGTTCTACTGCATGTCCGCCACGTTCACTAACACCATCTTTAATTTCATCGTTTGAAAGTACAGTTCCTAAAGCTGGACACCAGTTTACATAAGCTTCGCTTAAAAATGCAATTCTAAAACCTAGTAATATTTTTTGTTGAGTTTCTTCATCAAATTCATTCCATTCAGAACCAGAAAAAGCACCAAAATCTAATTCAATTCCACCTGTTAATATAGAATCGTCAACCCCTTTGAAACCTTCAGTTTCAAAAATTGAAATCAATGTTTCAATTTTTTCCGCTTTGTCGTTTTTAGGATTATACCACGAATTAAATAATTGAATAAAAATCCATTGTGTCCATTTATAATAATCAGGATTGGAAGTACGAACTTCTCTGTCCCAATCAAAACAAAAACCGAGTTTGCCCAATTGTTCACGGTAACGATTGATGTTGTCTTCAGTAGTAATTGCAGGGTGTTGACCAGTTTGGATAGCATATTGCTCAGCAGGTAAACCAAAACTATCGTAACCCATTGGATGCAAAACATTGAACCCTTTTAACGTTTTATAACGTGCAAAAATATCACTGGCTATATAACCTAACGGGTGGCCTACATGTAAGCCCGCACCACTTGGATATGGAAACATATCTAACACATAAAATTTAGGTTTACTACTTTCTTCTGTAACTTTATAAATGTTATTATCGGCCCAATATTGTTGCCAATTTTTTTCAATTTCCGTAAAATTATATTCTTTCATTCTTTGTTATTTTTCTTTTTCTAGTAAAATTCGTTTCGATAAGCTCAAAGACCGTTGGTAACGATCACTGAGCTTGTCGAAGTGTCATAATTCGTTTCGACAAGCTCAACGACCGGTGCTTTTCTGTCGCCAAAAATAGAATTAACAACACCATAAACAAAACTGTGGATTGAATTTAGTTGAACACTTCTAATATTCAATTATTTTTGTAAGGTATAAAAAATAAAAACATTGGCAACTCAATTACAAAAAGTTAATCGCAGAAAACGTATATCGTACTTATCTTCAATCATTAGCATATCTATGGTATTGGTAATGTTAGGATTATTTGGCTTGATTTATATTCAATCAAATCAACTAAATAAAATAATTAAAGAAAATATTTTGATGAGTGTTTATCTGAACGATGACATCAATCAAGGTGAAATTGATAAAAATTTGCAAAGCATCAAAAATTTTACAGAGGTAAAAGAAGTGAAATTTATAAGTAAAGATGCTGCCGCAATGGATTTGTCGAAAGAAATGGGGCAAGATATTGTTGAATTTGCAGGTTATAATCCTTTGCCTTCATCGTTTGAATTAAGCATAAAAGCGGAAAGTGCTAATAGCATTAAAATTCAAGAATTGAAAAATAATTTGATGCTTTTACCAAAGGTTTCAGAAGTAAAATACAGTGAAACAATTTCAGAAAATGTAGGCAGAAACTTAGGTTCACTTAGTTATATATTAATTGGATTAGCAGTAATATTTATTATAATTGCTTTAGTGCTAATTAATAGCAATATCCGTTTAAACTTATACGCACGAAGATTTTCAATTAAAAGCATGCAATTAGTTGGAGCAACACATTGGTTTATCATCAAACCTTTTGTATTTAGAAGCTTTTTTAATGGATTATATGGTGGTTTATTGGCTACAGGTTTATTGATATTTATATTATATATTTTACCTAATTATTTTCCACAAATTCAAAATTTATATAACACCGAAAACTTTACTTTATTGTTTGTAATTCTTATAGTTACAGGGGTTTTAGTAAGCATGATAAGTAGTTGGTTTAGTACTAATAAATACTTAAAAACAAAAATTGAAGATTTGTACTAGGTTTTATATAAAAGAAAATATTATTATTGATAAA
>CAIUQQ010000214.1 GCA_903901345.1 uncultured Bacteroidota bacterium
ACATACGTTTTAAGATTTTTAAATTACATTCAAAATAATGAATTAATTGAACCTATTTTACTAGTAAGAAGTATAAATAAAGGTGAACTTTCGGCAGAATATGAAAAATTAAATATTCAAATATATTACAAGCCACTTGGATACTTCAACCTCAAAAATATTATTAATTATTTAAATTTATTTAAAGAAAACAAATTTGATACTATTTGTGACTTTAACGCCAATTTTGCAGGAGTGCCAGTATTTTTGGGGAAAATAGCTGGAATAAAAAATAGAATTACTTTTTACAGGCAAGGAAAAAACCATTTTAAGGCTAATTTATTTAAAAATTTTTATAACAAACTTTCAAATTATTTAGTTTATAAATATTCGACCAAAATTTTGTCAAACTCAAAAGCATCAATAGACTTTTTTTTTGCCAATAGATTTGTAGATGATAGATTTAAAGTAATTTACAATGGATTAGATATAGAAAGTATTGATAAAATAAACGTTTCTTCAAATAATTTAAAACAAGAAATAAATATACCAGAAAACGCTTTTATTGTATGCCATTCAGGAAGATTAGATAAGGCAAAAAATCATACCGCTATATTAAATTTAGCTAAAAAAGCAATTGAACAAGATAATTCGATTTACTTTATAATTTGTGGCCTAGGTACTGAACAACTTATGGGTAGAATTCAAGAATTGGGTATTCAAAATAATTTTAGAATACTTGGCTATAGAAAAGATATCCCACAAATTTTAAAATCTAGTAACTTATTTTATTTTCCTTCTTATACCGAAGGGCAACCAAATGCCTTAATTGAAGCCATTGTTTGCGGATTACCTTTTATTGCATCTAATATTGCTCCAATTACTGAAATTATACCAATTGAATTTGATAATTTATTGGTAGACCCAGATGACACAGATAAAGCACTTGAATTGTTGTTTTTAATAAAAAAAAATGAAATTGAAAACAACTTTAAGAACAGTAAAATATGGGCATCTAATTTCTTCTCTCATAATATTCGATTTTTAGAATTTGTTAATTGTCTATAACATAATAAATGAAAGTACTATTTGTCCATGATGGACCCATGTTAAGTAACTCAGCTAAAGATATATTTTTTGGTGTTCATTATACTAATGAAATTGTAGAGAGATACAGTTTTTTTGGTAAGATGGTAACTTTTTTAATGCGAAATAAAGTGATTAATGATATAGATGGATTAAATTACACAAAACTAACCCATGAAGCATTTCGTTTTATAGAAGTACCAAATTTTAAATCAATAAAGAGTAAAATTAAGCAATTCCAGGCTAAAAAAATAATTAAACAAGCTGTTAATGACCATGATTTTATAATTGTACGCTTACCAAGTGCAAATGGATTAATAGCAAAAAAAATGGCAGAAGAGTTAGGTAAACCTGTTTTAGTGGAGGTAGTTGCATGTGTTTATGATGCCTTATGGAATTACGATTGGAGAGGAAAATTATTAGCCAACTATAAATATCATCAATATAAAAGAGCAATAAAATCGGCTTCGCATGTTATTTACGTTACCAAATATTTTTTACAAAGTCGCTATCCAACAAATGGCTTTCAAATTGGTTGTTCTGATGTAGTAATTAACAATATTGACGAAACAGTTCTAACCAAACGACTTGAAAAAATTAAAAACAAATCAAAAAATATAGTGTTAGGCACTGTTGCAGCTATTGATGTTGTTTATAAAGGACAAGCTGATGTTATAAGGGTATTGGGTAAATTAAAAGTTTCAGGTTTTACTCATTTCAAATATAAAATTGTGGGACAGGGAAATCCTGATAGGTTAAAGCAGTTAATTAAATCGCTTAATTTAGAAGAACAAGTTGAAATATTAGGCTCACTTCCACACAATAAAATTTTTGAGTTTATGGATTCTTTAGATTTGTATATTCAACCTAGTAAACAAGAGGGTTTACCAAGAGCTGTTATTGAGGCTATTAGTAGAGCATGTCCGGTAATTGCTACCAATATTGCTGGGCATCCTGAATTAGTTAATCAAAATGCATTATTTACACCAGGTAATTTCAAACAAATTGAAGCTTTTTTACAAAATTTTAATAACCTTACTTTAAGCGATTGGGCAATTCAAAATTTTAACACAGCAAGAAATTATGAAAATAATTTTTTGAATAAAAAAAGAATTGAATTTTACAACCAAATATTATCTGATTATCAAGATTAGTTTTGTTTAAATATAGTTTGTAAAACTAATCCATTATACTAAAAAAAATGAAGAAAGTATTATTTACAGCTTCAATTGCAAAACATATTTTAAGATTCCATTTACCATACTTAAAGTGGTTCAAAGAAAATGGTTTTGAAACACATGTAGCGTGTAATGGAGACGAAGAAATTCCTTTTGCTGATTATAAACATAAGGTTAATTTTGTTCGTAACCCATTTCATTTAGGCCATTTTTCAAGTTACCATGAATTAAAGAAAATTTTAAATGATGAAAATTTCGATTTAGTTCATTGTCATACACCCATGGCTTCGGTGATTACTCGCTTAGCATCTAGATTTCATAGACCAAAAGGTTTAAATGTTTTATATACCGCTCATGGCTTTCATTTTTTTAAAGGAGGACCATTAATTTATTGGCTTCTTTATTATCCAATGGAAAAATATTTATCACAGTTTACAGATGCTATTATTACAATTAATAAAGAAGATTTTGACTTAATTCAGAATAATGGCTTTAAAAATAAAAAAACGTATTTGATTAACGGAGTAGGTGTAAATAATGATAGATTTACACCCAAAGAAAATAATTTCAAATTAGACTTAAGACAAAAATGCGGATTTCAAAACAATGATTTTATTTTAGTGTATGTTGCTGAATTCATAGAAAGAAAAAATCATACTTTTATAATTAATTCAACAAATGAACTAAAAACAAAAATACCTAATTTGAAAATTTTATTTGCTGGTAGAGGTATTTTAAAAGACCAAATGGAAAACTTAGTTGTTAAACTTAACTTAAATGACACTATAAAATTTTTAGGGTTTAGAGATGATATTAATGATGTAATGCGGCTAGCTGATTTAGGTATATCTGCCAGTAAACAAGAAGGTTTAGGTTTAAATTTAATTGAAGAAATGATGGTTGGTTTACCAATTATTGCAACTATTGACAGAGGTCACAAAGAAGTAGTGAGCCATGGAAAAAATGGATTTCTATTTGAACAAAATAACAAATTAATGTTCATTGAATATGTTATTGATTTATATAACAATCCAAAAAAATATAGAAATTTTTCGCAAGAAGCAATTGTATCTTCTGAAAAATTTGCACTATCAAAAAGTTTAATTCAAATGGAAAATATTTATAATAATTTTATATGATTTACCCTTATTTTAAACGGATTATAGATTTTACTTTATCATTAATTGCATTGTTGGTATTATCACCAATATTATTGATTGTAACTATCTTATTATACATTATGAACCAAGGTAAACCCTTCTTTACGCAAGAGCGACCGGGTAAGAATGCTAGAATTTTTAAGGTAATTAAATTTAAAACCATGAATGATAAGAAGGACTCAAGTGGAAAATTATTATCTGACAAAGAAAGATTAACTCCCATAGGACAATTGGTAAGAAGCACCTCCATTGATGAATTACCACAGCTGATAAATGTACTAAAAGGCGATATGAGTTTAATTGGTCCTAGGCCACTGTTAGTAAAATACTTACCACTTTATAATGAAAAACAAGCAAGGAGGCATGAGGTAAAACCAGGCATAACTGGTTGGGCTCAAGTAAATGGACGTAACGCAATAAGTTGGGAACAAAAATTTGACTACGATGTGTGGTATGTAGATAATATCAGTTTTATACTTGATTTAGGCATTATTTTTAAAACCTTAAAAAAAGTAATTTTCCGCGAAAATATAAACTCCAATACCAGTGCCACCATGGAGGCTTTTAAAGGTTATGGAAACTAAAAAAATGATACTCATGCAAGAAAAATTTATTACTTTATTACAAGAAGCTTTTGAAATGGAAGATGGCTCCATTAACATGAATGATAATTTTAAAGAATACCTTGAATGGGGTTCTTTGGCTAGGTTATCGCTAATTGCTATGTTAGATGATGAGTTTGAAGTTAATATTGAAGATGATGTTTTTAAAACATTGGTTACAGTAGAAGATTTATACAACGAAGTACAAAAACGAATGTCAGTCTGAGCTTGACGAAGACTGAGCCTAATAAAGAACGTTCACCTCCCGAAAAATTGGGATCAAGCTTAGGGTGACATAATATTCAATGTCATGGTGAGCCTGACGAATCCATGACACGTAATTTAGTTCACCCATTCGTCAAGCTCAGGGTGACAACGAACATCCATTGTCATGGTGAGCTTGACGAAGTATGTCAGTCTGAGCCTGACGAAGACCTTGCCACGAACGTCAGTCTGAGCTTGACGAAGACCGTTCACCCATTCGTCAAGCTCAGGGTGACAAAGTATTTAAAGTCAGTCTGAGCTTAACGAAGACTAAATCCAATGTCATGGTGAGCTTGACGAATCCAGACACGTAACTTCAATATCATACTGAGTTTTTCGAAGACGGTTCACCTCCCGAAAAATCGGAATCAAGCTCAGGGTGACAACGAACATCCATTGTCATGGTGAGCCTGACGAAGTATGTCAGTCTGAGCCTGACGAAGACTGAGCTTTTTTAATTTCAATGTTATAGTTTAAAATTAGTCAACCCTCTCAATAATTATTAGGACGTCAAGCTCAGGGTGACAATAGTGTTTAAAGTAATGTTGTGCCTACCAAGGTATGTCAGTCTGAGCCTGTCGAAGAGCATACACAAATTCATGCTCAGACTAAAACAGGATTCAATTTCAGTTTGAGCCTCCAGAAAACAATACACGAATTAATGCACAAGATTAAACAATATTCAATGTCATGGTTAGCCTGACGAATCCATACACAAGTTCCCACTCAGGGTTCAAATTGAAAATAAAATTCAATTTGATACTGTCATAAACACTGACATTTGAATATTTCAAACAATTAGATCTACAAAACTATTTTACTAAACAACTAATTAACTTATCAACTCTCCCTAATGGCAACCCTCACCTTCAATAACATCGGAATTCAAGGAATTGCAGCAGCAGTGCCAAAAAATACCATTAATAATTACGAATACACTGCCCATTTTCCAAAAGAAGATGTGAAGGAAATAGTAGATAAAACTGGGGTTTTAGAGCGAAGATTTGCCGAAGAAGGTACATGTGCATCAGATTTATGTTTAGCAGCAGCCAATCAATTGATAACAGATTTACAAATTGACAGAACAGTGATCGATGCCCTAATATTTATTTCACAAACTGCCGATTACAAAATGCCAGCCACTGCAATTATTTTGCAGCATAAATTGGGGTTATCAAAAAAAACAATGGCATTTGATATTAATTTAGGTTGCTCAGGTTTTGTATATGGTTTAAGTGTGGCATACTCATTAATACAACAGCCTAGCTTTAGAAAAGTACTAGTTTTAGATGGCGAAACACGTTCAAGAATATATTCTCCTAAAGATAGAAAAACAGCATTTTTGTTTGGTGATGGAGGTATAGCTGCCATCATTGAAAAAGATGAAAAATATGGAGTATCTCATTTTTCATTAGGATCAGATGGTTCAAAAGAATCATTGATAAAAATAGATGCAGGAGGTTATCGAAATCCTAGTTCAACGGCTACACTAACAGAAAAAGTGGTGGATGAACATGGCAATATTCGCAATGATGAACATGGATATATGAATGGAGCAGATGTGTTCAATTTTGTATTAGTAGAAATTCCAAAAGACATCAAAAACATTATGGCAACTGCCAATGAAACAACTGATAGCATTGACTTTTTTATTTTTCACCAGGCAAATAGTTACATGAATGATTACTTGAAAAATAAAATGAAATTATCGGATGATAAAGTACCAACATCCATTGAAAAATTTGGCAATACTTCTTCTGTTTCAATCCCATTAACCATTGCTTTAAAATTAAAAGAACAACTAAAAGGAAATCATAAATTATTACTCAGCGGTTTTGGAGTGGGAATGTCGTGGGCCACTACAATCATCAACACTTCAGATTGCAAAATTAGTGATATTATAGAAATATAGTGTTTCTATGTCATGGTGAGCTTGACGAATCCATACACGAATCCATTCTCATGTTGACAGAAGTATTCAATGTCATGGTGAGCCTAACGAGGATGTCAGTCTGAGCCTGTCGAAGACCATGCACGAAACCAAACTCAAAAAAACTTCAAGATCAAATTTGATAGTGAGCATGACGAAGTATCACAATATTAAATATGAAATCCTATTATGTTTATATTCTAAAATGTTCTGATAACTCCTATTATACAGGATTTACAAACAATTTAGAACGAAGAATTCAAGAACATAATGATGGTATAAGTATAACTTGTTACACTTATAATAAAAGACCTTTAGTACTCGTTTATCAAACAGTTCTCTCAAATCCAAAAGATGCTATTGCATTTGAAAAACAAATTAAGGGTTGGTCTAGAAAAAAGAAAGAGGCGTTGATAAATGGAGATATTGAATTATTGAAAATATTATCTAAAAATAAACAATAATAATTCCTTCACCCTTCGTCAAGCTCAGGGTGACACAAACCTCATTGTCAGTCAGAGCTTGACGAAGACTATATTCAAAAATCATTGAATCCATTTTCCTTAAAAGACAAAAAAATAATCATCACTGGTGCTTCATCCGGTTTAGGAAGAGCATGTGCAATATTATTTAGTCAATTAGGTGCAATTATTGTGTTGATGGGACGTGATGAAAACAGATTAATTGAAACTAGAAAAAATATGTTAAATCCAGAAAATCATTTGATTATTTCTTTGGACTTAACAATTTTAGTTGACATTGAAGCGCATATCAATGAAGCCTCTTCGAAATTAGGAACTTTTGACGGAATAGTTCATTGTGCAGGAATTTCTACAACACTTCCTTTGCGTTTAATCAACGAAGATAAGTTAAACACATTTTTCCAAACCAATGTTTACAGTGCCATTCAAATTTGCAAAATACTTAGCAAACCAAAATACATGAATGAAAAAGGTGGAAGTTTTGTATTAATTAGTTCAGTAATGGGACATGTTGGAGAAGTTGGAAAAACAATTTATAGTTTAACTAAAGGTGCATTATTAGCCGGTGCTAAATCAATGGCGTTGGAATTGGCACAAAAAAAAATAAGAGTCAACTGTGTATCACCAGGAGTTATAATCACTCCAATGACTATCGCACAACCCTATAATGAAAGAGAAGAATCATTGAACTTAATAAAGAGTTATCATCCACTAGGATTAGGAGAACCTAATGATGTTGCCAATGCATGTGTCTATTTAATTTCAGACGCATCAAAATGGGTAACAGGAACAAATTTAATGGTTGATGGCGGATATACTGCAAAATAATTTATAACAGAATCATTATGAAAAATATTATCATTATTGGAGCTGGCGGACATGCTGCCGAATTAAACGATTACATTAGATTACATAATAAAATAAAAGCAGACGAACCTATTCAAATTGTTGGTTTTATTGATGATGATGCAACCACCTACGAACATTATGATTATGAAGCACCATTTTTAGGTTCAATAAAAAACCATAAAATTGATAGCAATGTATTTTACTTAATGGGTATTGCAAATCTAAAATACAGAAAAGAAATTACCGAAAATTTCATTGAAAATGGAGCAAAATTTACTGGTTTTATTCATCCTACAGTGGTAATTTCACCTTCTGCCATCATTGATGAAAGTGTTGTTATTTCACACAGCACTTCGGTAGGACCAAAAGTTAAAATTGGTAAACATAACTTGATAAACTCACGTTGTACCATTGGCCATGACACTCAAATGGGTGATTATAATTTTATTAGTCCTATGGTTGCATTATCAGGAAATACCAAAATTGGAGATGGTAATTTAATTGGAACGGGTTCAATTACGATTCCCGCAATTAAAATTGGTAATAACAATAAAATTGGTGCAGGTACTGTGGTCATTTTTGATATTCCAAACGACATGACAGTTGTTGGAAGTAAACCTAAAATGTTTGATAGTAAGTAATATTGCCCCCCCCTCACCCATTTGGATTTATGGTGCGGGTGGAATGGGAAAAGAAACCCATTGGCTCATTCAAGAAAATTTATCCAATCAATTCAAGGTTTTAGGATTTGTAGATGATTTTAAAAGGGATCAATTATTCCAAAAACTCCCATTAGTAAATTACATTGAACTTAATAGTAATGCAATAATTGCCATTGCAAATTCAGATATTAGGAAACAAATTGCTACAAAAAACAAATTAAACTACCTCAATATTATTCATTCAAATACTGCTATTCATGAAAGTATTCAAGTAGGCATTGGAAATATTATTTGTAAAGGGGTGGTTTTAACGGTAGATATCAAAATTGGAAATCATGTAATCTTCAACATAAATTCCACCGTTGGCCATGATGCAGTATTAGAAGATTTTGTGACAATTATGTTTGCAGTAAATATATCAGGTAATGTAAAAATTGGCGAAGGAACTTTAATTGGTTCGGGAGCTGTTATTTTACCAAATATTACCATTGGAAAATGGTGTAAAATTGGTGCAGGAGCTGTTGTTACCAAAAACATTCCAGACCATTGCACGGTGGTAGGAATTCCTGGAAGAATTGTTTAAAAAAATAAATTCGAAAATCTAAGTACGAAATTCGAATTTAATAATTGCTAATCAAAAAAAAAATCACTCGCTCACATCTTGCGAGTGTGTGTTTAATTGGCGTCTCGCCTTCAACAAAATCAGCCGGAGGCTTATCAATACATTCACTCGCAAGATGCGAGCGAATGCGGACGTTGAGCTTGTCGAAACGTTAGTAAAGTTTAGATAATTTATTGTCGATGACACTGGTTTAAAAACTAAAACAGCCTAAAGAAAATCAGCGTATATCTGCGTTATCTGCGGGCAAAATTCTCTAATTGCCAGAGGCAAAACAATAAAAACACTAGCGAGACGCTAGCGTATGCTGAAACTTTAGGTTCGTTGAACTTGTCGAAACGTTAGTAAAGTTTAGATAATTTATTGTTGGTGTCACTTTGCTAAAAATCAAACATCTGTAGAATATTGTCACCCTGAGCATGTCGAAGGGTCGTGTATGGATTCGGCAGGCTCACCATGACATTGGACGCAAGGATAATTTAGTAAAATAATTATTGTATTTGGTGTGCGTAGGCCTGACAATAAAGCGGGCCGTGCTTCAGGCCTCGTGGGGGGGTAGGTTTTTATTGTCTAGTCCCGATCCATCGGGATTGCTTACTTTGGAATTTATACTGAGCGGAGTCGAAGTAGCAATGGAAAAAGAAAGAAGAAAAAAAATTACTAAATTTAGAGATTGCTCCCGATAACTATCGGGAGTGCCTCGCAATGACGGTAAATTCAAAATTACTTTTACCCTTAGATTAATCGGAGCTTTCGTACAAAAAGTCCAATAATATTCAATATTAAAATCCTAAAAAATACACTCATTACCCAACTCTCATTATTCAACTCACATTACTCAACTCTCATTTCAATAAAAATATATGAACCCAAAAATATGGCTTTCTTCTCCTCATATGAGTGGAAAAGAATTTGAATTTGTTACTGAAGCATTTGACACCAATTGGATTGCTCCATTAGGCCCACATGTAGATGGATTTGAAAAAGATTTATGTGAATTTACTGGATCAAAAAATGCGGCAGCATTAAGTGCTGGAACTGCAGCCATCCATTTAGCATTAATTATTTTAGGTGTAAAAGCTGGAGATGAAGTAATTTGTCAAAGTTTTACTTTTTCAGCTTCTGCCAATCCCATTGTTTACCAAGGCGCCTCCCCTATTTTTATTGATTCCGAAAAAGACACTTGGAATATGTGTCCGATACATTTGCGCAAAGCCATTGAAGACAGAATAGCCAAAGGCAAAAAACCTAAAGCCATTATACCTGTGCATTTATATGGTATGCCCGCTAAAATGAAGGAAATTATGACCATTGCCAATGAATTTGATATTCCAGTAATAGAAGATGCTGCTGAAGGATTGGGATCAAACATTGATGGAAAAGCGTGTGGCACATTTGGAACTATAGGCGTACTTTCCTTTAACGGAAATAAAATTATTACTACCAGTGGCGGTGGTGCATTAATATCAGACCACGAAGAATACGTAAAGCAAGCTCGTTTTTTAGCCACACAAGCACGTGATAACGCACCACACTACCAACACAGCCAAATAGGTTATAATTACCGCATGAGCAATGTGTGTGCAGCCATTGGCCGCGGACAAATGACCGTATTACAAGATAGGGTAAACCAAAGACGTCTAAATTTTGAATTATATACCAAACATTTAGGCGGCATAGCTGGAATTACCTTTGTGCATGAACCAGCAGGTTATTACAGCAACCGATGGTTAAGCACCCTATTAGTAGACCCAACCAAAACCAATGGCATAACCCGAGAAGACATTCGCTTGGCATTAGAAAAAGAAAACATAGAAAGCAGGCCATTATGGAAACCCATGCACCTACAACCAATTTTTGAAAATTATCCATTTTATGGAGATGGCACAGCCGAAAAACTATTTGAACAAGGTTTATGCCTCCCATCCGGCAGCAACCTCCCCGAATCAGATTTATTGAAGATTGTTACCACCATCAAAAGCTTATTTTAACTAAGCCCTGAAAGGGCGAAATATCATAGCATAGGGTATAGCCCTATGAACAAAAACATGAACATAAACATGAATATATACATGAACAAATACATGTATATGAACAAAAGCATAAACATGAACAAAAATTAAACGATAAACCATATTTGCCATAGGCAATAGTAAAAATCAGTAGAGACGTCAATTTATTGCGTCTCAATATTGATTTGTAACAAATTCCGTAGAGACGTTGCATTGCAACGTCTTTTTTTTTGTTTTAACAAAATCCAAACTAGCGGAAACCTATAAGGTTTTAAAAACCTTATAGGTTTTATTATCAAAATAATCATCCAGGCTCTCACAAGTGTTAAACATCGCACAGCGAGCGTCACTTGTGAGTATAAACAATAAAAGATTTTAACTTTGTTATCACATTTTTTTTCAATCGCTCGCATCTTGCGAGTGTGAGTTTTATTGGCGTCCCGTCTTTTATAAAATCAGCCGGAGGCTTATCAATACTTCCACTCACAAGATGTGAGCGAGTGCGTGCAATCCTTTTTTTCAACAAAGACAAACGGCTGTATGTTTCTAAACGTTTATTTGTTTTTTTGGGGCAGACACATAGGTCTGCGCCCTACGTGGAATTATTTTACATTCAAACATTCATGTAAATCATTCAATCCTAAAAATCATAGTTCAGATAATGCAGCGTCCTGAAAATGGTTGACTAATTTAAGCGTTATTCACTCTGTTGGCAATATTACCTATTTTTTATTTTATAAAATAATGTTGACTTTCGAATTTCCTTTTAAACGGAATTGGGCGCTGACATGGGGATGTCAACCCAACAGGGATAAAAAGGACGCGACAGAATTTTCGTTAATAAGGCCATCTTTTTGGTGGTCTTATTGAAAATTCTAGAGCGCTTATGCCTGATGTAATTCCCCAACATCATCAATGGTTTTGTGTTTATAATACGATTTCCATTTTCTTTCTAAACAACCTTCCAATAAATGAGCTTGTGTTGGTGTATTCCAATCAATGCTTCTGTGTGGTCTTTCATTGTTATAAAATGCTATTATCTTTTTTATTTCACTTTCTGCTTGTTTTATTTGGTTAAATTCAAGTGTTTTCTCTGTTGTAAATTCTTCTTTTATTGTTTTGTTTATTCGCTCTGCTATTGCGTTTTCTAATGGGTCTCCGTTTTCTGTCATACTTATCATAACGTTGTTTGCTTTAAGCAAATCAGTATATTCATAACAGCAATATTGAACGCCTCTATCTGAGTGATGTGTTACATTTTTCAATACTTCTTTTGTAACTCCTTTCATCGCCATTTTTAAAGCTGCAATAGCTCCAGTTCTTGTAAGATTTTCACTTAAACTATATCCAATTATTTTTCTTGAATACATATCAGTTATCAAATATAGGTAACAAAACTTATTCGAATCAATGAGTCTAATGTATGTTATGTCTGATACCCAAACTTCGTTAGCCCTCATTGGCTCTATATCTTTTATTAAATTTGGATACTTGTGATAATGATGATAACTGTTTGTTGTATTGATTTTATAGCTTTTCTTCTTTTTTAAAAATCCATTTCTTTTTAACAAACCAAAGAACTTATCTCTACCTATTTTTATTTCATGTTGTTCAAAATTGCACTTCAATGATTGATGTAAATTTCGGCCACTTCCTTGCCAAATTTTTCTTTTTTCATTAATCAGCCCAACCACTAAATTTTCCTCAAAACCCACCTTTTCAATATGTTTAATTTGCTTGTAGTAAGCTTGTTTACTATAACCTAAAATATGGCACAATTCATTTATATTTACTTTGGGGCGGTTTGCTTTTAAGGCTTCAATCGTTGGGCTCCAGACTTTTTTCTAATTACTATTCCTAATTTGCTTTCTGCAACGTCTATCATTGTATTATAAAGATCTGCCTTTAACTCAGCTATTCGTTTTTCTTCTTCTAGCCGTGCCACTTTTTTCTTTAAATCTTGAAGTTCTTTATTATCGCTCATCACTTCAAATTTAATATTTTCATTCACTGGTTGTCGATAATTTTTCTCACCGTTAAAATTTCGCATCCAATACAATACTGCACATTTTGCCTTAATTCCATAAAGCCTTCGTGCTTCTTCCTTTGTGTATTTTCCTAATAATACATCGTTTACTACAGTCATTTTAAATTCTTCACTGTAATAGGTTGGTTTTTTTCTTTCCATTTTGTCCTGATTTTAGTTGACTTATTAACATTTTTAGAGTCAACCTATTTCAGGACTATACA
>CAIUQQ010000215.1 GCA_903901345.1 uncultured Bacteroidota bacterium
AATTCCGTTTAAAAGGAAATTCGAAAGTCAACATTATTTTATAAAATAAAAAATAGGTAATATTGCCAACAGAGTGAATAACTCTTAAATTAGTCAACCATTTTCAGGACGCTGCACAATAAAACATGATTACCGAAAAAGAAATATGGACTGCGCTTGAAGTAGTTAAAGACCCTGAAATACCAACCTTAAGTATGGTGGACATGGGTATAATTACCAAAGTAGAAATTCGTGGCGAAAGCAATGTATACGTAGAAATGACGCCAACTTTTACCGGTTGTCCAGCATTAAAAATGATGGAAAACATGGTGGCCGACAGATTGAAAGAAATAGGCATTGAAACCATAGAAGTAAAAACCACTTTTGATATACCTTGGAACAGCAATAAACTAACTGAACGTGGGTTATTATGTTTGAAAAAACATGGTTTGGCTCCACCTCCAAAACACAATGGTGAAATTACAATGGAGCTTTTAGAACATTGCATTTGTCCGCATTGCGGTAGCATAAACACAGAAATGAAAACACCTTTTGGTCCTACATTGTGCCGCAGCATGCACTACTGCCACGATTGTTTGCAAGCTTTTGAACAGTTTAAACCGGTGGTTTAAACAACAAAATTTCCATAAAAAAAATCAAAACAAAATGACACTTTGTTTTTTTAAAAGAAAAATTGAACCACATAGACACATAGAAAACATAGCTTATAAACTATTTAAACTATGTATCTATGTGGTTTTTTATTTTATTATTAATTACTACAATCCTAAATTTTTCCTATTTTCGTTTTTACATATATGCGTTTATACGAACAAAAAAAATGGTGGAAGCGTGCATTGGCAATCATTGCACTTTGCATAGGAATATTTTCAATTTGGTACACCACTAAATTAGTAAAACAGCTTTCTATTGAAGAAGAAAAAAAGATAAAATTATGGGCCAATGCTACGCAATCAATGGCGAAGGGCGAAGGAAATCTTGATTTTTTATTAGATATAGTAACCGGAAACGAAACCATTCCAATTATTCTTACTGATGGAAATAACAACATCATTAGTTACAGAAATCTTGATTCCATTCAAGCAAAAGACACCGCTTTTTTAAACGACCAATTATTGGAAATGAAAAGCGAACATGAACCTATAAAAATAGTTTATGATGCCGAAAACGATTTCTATAATTTACTTTACTATAAAAACTCCATTGTTCTTACCCAATTAAAGGCTTATCCTGCTATTCAATTAGCATTAATTGGCTTCTTTGCCATTATGAGTTATTTGGCTTTAAGCAGCAGTCGCAGAGCTGAGCAAAACCAAGTTTGGGTGGGAATGAGCAAAGAAACAGCCCATCAATTAGGAACACCCATTTCCTCGTTAAATGAATGGATAAATTTGTTAAGAGAAACTCCAAAAGAAGAGCAAGGATATTTACTAGATGAACTTCAAAACGATACCAAAAGATTGGAGTTAATTACCGAACGGTTTAGCAAAATAGGTTCTGAGCCTATTTTAAAAGAAGAAAACATGGACTTGGTAGTTGAAAAATCAATGCAATACATGAAAACGCGTGTTTCGAGTTTGGTAAATATTCATATTAACATAGCCAAACCTGGTAATTGGGCTAAAATAAATGTTCCATTATTTGATTGGGTATTAGAAAATTTAAGCAAAAATGCCATAGATGCGATGAACGGAAAAGGTGAGTTAAATATAAACATTAGCCACGATGCTAAGTTTGTTTATATTGATATTCACGATACCGGAAAAGGCATTCCAAAATCAAAATTCAATACAGTTTTCAAACCAGGATTTACCACCAAAAAACGTGGATGGGGACTTGGATTATCGCTGGTAAAACGAATAGTAGAAGGTTACCATAAAGGTAAAATATTTGTTAGAAACAGCGAAGCCGGAAAAGGAACTACCTTTAGAATTATGCTGCATGTAGCATAAAAAAAGCACCACTGAAACAGTGATGCTTTTAATTCTCAAACAAATATTTAAAAAGCGGTTTTGAGCCGCTTTTTATGTTTTTATTATTCTTATTTTATGATTACTAAACGTGTTGTTTTGCTTAACTCCGTTGTACTTACTTTCACAAAGTATATTCCTTGTGTAATATCAGCAGTGTTTAATGAAATTTCGTTCATTCCTGAACTAAATCTCATTGAGTTTGTAGCTCTAATTGTTTTACCAGTAATGTCAATTAAATCAATTTGAACATCGTTAGCATTTAATAAATCGAATGAAACAGTTACGTTTTCATTAGCAGGATTTGGATAAATAGCTATTTGATTCAGTGCTATATTTACTTCTTTCACATCGGTAGCAGTTACAGTTACAGTTTTAGTAATTGTATCAGCTAAAAATGCATTGCTTGCAATTAAACGAACGGTGTAAGTTCCGTTTGCAGCATAAGTGAATACTGGGTTTTTGGCCGATGAAGTATCAACGGTAGAAGTAGTAACTCCAAAATCCCAAGCATAAGTAGTAGCAGCACCTTTTTCATCGGTTGTGTTTGTGAAAGTAAACGTACGTGAACCAGCAGCAGTTCCTTGAACATAAGTAAAGTTTGCAGCAGGTTTATCAGATACTGAAACCACTACAGTTTTATTTACAAATGATGAATCAAAAGCATTTCTAGCAGTTAATTTAACGATAAAACTACCGTTTGTTGTAAATGTAAATGAAGGATTAGCTTGTGTTGATGAACCTAAACCACCAAAATCCCAACTGTAAGTAGTATTAATTCCTCTTGTGTTTGTTAAATTAGTAAAGTTATAAACTTTAGAATTTGGAACAGAAGGCGCATAAGTAAAATCTACTAAAGGTGATGAATTAAATGGAGTTTTACCTGTTGTAAAGTTAGAACCAGCATTAGCAACTGAAGCACTTGCAGGAGCATAGTTAGGGTTAGTATATAAATTAGGTCTAACTAAATTTACTTCGTTTGAAGTAGTGAAAGTATCAGTAGCATTTGAAACAACCCAAGCAGCAACAGCTGAAGAAGTTGTAACGGCAATTGTATCACTTGAAGATGCAATTTTACCAGCCCAACCTGAAGGAATTCCACCAATAATATTGTTTTTGAAAACAGCAGTTCCATTTTGGAAATGTGAGTTTGTTAAACGAGAATCAATTAATAAACCAGCATCAGGATAACCAGTCATAATAGAATTTACAACTGTTAAAGCAGAGTTTCTACGAATATGAGCCGCACGTCTGAAATTACTATTGATACTAGCAGTTTGACCTGTAAAGTAAGGACCAACTAAAGTTACGTTTGAGAAAATAGCAGCTGTTCTTGGAGAGTTAGTTGAACCATTTGCATCGTTATCGCTTTCAAATCCATTAGAACCACTTTGATCAGCATTTGAAGGAATACGAGCGCCTATTGCAAATTGAATTTGACCTCTAAATCCATTGTCAGAATCAAAATCATCGTCAATACCAGCATAAGCTACTAAATGTTTAGCATTTACTGTACCACCAAACCACTCGTATGAGTCATCACCTGAGTATGAAACTTGAACGTTATCAACTAAAGTTTTGCGACCAACGGAATAAAAAGTAATACCATTAATTTCAGAGTTAGCAGCAGTTGATAAAGGAATACCGGCAAATTCTACACGGGTATAAGTTAAAACACCAGAGCTATCTTCATCATCAGTTCCACCATGACGGCCATCAATTAAACCAGCACCAATAACAGGTTTTGCTATTCCACCTTCTGCAGCAGCAGTATCACCTTGTGGTAAATTATGAATTGCTTTTCCTGTTAATACTAAACCACCCCAATTTCCAGGAGCTCTTAAACCAGCACCATTATTTGAAGTAAATACAATTGGCTCAGCCAAAGTACCACGAGATATTAATTTTGCACCACGAGCAATAATTAAAGTACCTTTACCTGTTCCTCTAATCACCGTTCCAGCTTCAATAGTTAATGTAGCATTGTTAGTTACATATACATAACCATCGTTTAATAAATAAACATTGTTTTTAGTCCAAGTGGTATTAGCAGTAATGTCACCACCATTTATAGAAACTGTTGTAGCAGGGTAAACCGTATTTGTTGGATCAAAATTAGTCCAACCTTTAGTCCAATCTTTAGTTGTATCAGCACTTAAAGCTCCACGGTAATTGGTATATTCAAAAAAGTTGTTTTGAGGAACAGTAACCGTAACACCTACTATTTTTGATACAGAAATACTGTCGAATTGATTTTTTGCTTTTAAAGTAACAGTATAAAAACCATTAGCTGGAAAAGTAAAACTAGCACTTGTAGCAGTTGAAGTATCTGATGAAGATGAAGCAACTCCAAAATCCCATGAATATGAAGTAGCAAAACCTTTTGTATTTGTAGTATTGTTAAATATAAAATCTCTTGAAGCTGCATTTGCTTGCGCAAAAGAAAAATCAGCTGTAGGTTTTAAATTTACATTTACAACTATTGATTTTGAAGTTGTTGTTGAATCAAATTGATTTGTTACTTTTAAAGAAACAGTATAAGTACCGTTAGCTGGGAAATTAAATACAGGATTTACAGCTGAAGAAGTATCAGTAGTTGATGAAGAAACACCAAAATCCCATGCATATTTAGAATCAAATCCTTTTGTGTCAACTGTACTTGTAAAAGTATAAGCTAATAAAGTATTTGATGAAGTGAAATCAACAGCTGGTTTAGCATCGTAAGGAGTTTTACCTGTGTTGAAATTTGTTCCTGCTTTTGCAATTGAATTGCTCATTGGAGCAAAATTAGGATTGGTATATATATTAGGTCTAACTAAATTTACTTCATTTGAAGTAGTGAAGGTATCAGTAGCATTTGCAACAACCCAAGCGGCAACAGCTGAAGAAGTTGTAACAGCAATTGTATCACTTGAAGATGCAATTTTACCAGCCCAACCTGAAGGAATTCCACCAATAATATTGTTTTTGAAAACAGCAGTTCCATTTTGAAAATGTGAGTTTGTTAAACGAGAATCAATTAATAAACCAGCATCAGGATAACCTGTCATGATAGAATTTACAACTGTTAAAGCTGAGTTTCTACGAATATGAGCAGCACGTCTGAAATTACTATTTATAGTAGCAGTTTGACCAGCAAAATAAGGACCTATTAATGTTATGTTTGAAAATACAGCGCTTGTTCTAGGTATATTAGTTGAGCCATTTGCATCGTTATCGCTTTCAAATCCGTTAGAACCACTTTGATCTGCGTTTGAAGGAATACGTAAACCAACTCCAAATTGAATTAAACCTTTAAAACCATTATCAGTATCAAAATCATCGTCAATACCTGCATAAGCTACTAAATGCTTACAATTTACAGCACCACCAAACCATTCGTATGAGTCATCGCCTGAGTATGAAACTTGAACGTTATCAACTAAAGTTTTGCGACCAACAGAATAAAAAGTAATACCATTAATTTCAGAGTTAGCAGCAGTTGATAAAGGAATACCAGCAAATTCTACACGTACATAAGTTAAAACTCCAGAACTATCATTGTCATCAGTTCCACCATGACGGCCATCAACTAAACCTGAACCAGTAACAGGTTTTGCTATTCCACCTTCGGCAGCAGCAGTATCACCTTGAGGTAAATTATGAATACCTTTTCCTGTTAATACTAATCCACCCCAATTTCCAGGAGCTCTTAAACCAGCGCCATTATTTGAAGTAAATACAATTGGCTCAGCCAAAGTACCACGAGCGAACAATTTTGCACCTCTACAAATAATTAAAGTACCTTTTCCAGTACCTCTAATTACTGTTCCAGCTTCAATAGTTAAAGTTGCATTGTTAGTTACATACACATAACCATCGTTTAATAAATACACATTGTTTTTAGTCCAAGTAGTGTTACTTGTAATGTCACCACCGTTAACTGTAACAGTTGTTGCAGGGTATACAGTGTTGTTTGGATCCCAGTTGGTCCAACCTTTGGTCCAATCCTTTGTAGAATCGGAATCAATTGCTCCTCTATAATTTGTAGGAGTAAAGAAGTTGCTTTGTGAAAATGCTACTAGCGTAAACATAGTCAAAAAAACAGATGTAATTAATTTTTTCATTTTTCTTATTTGTTTGTTTTAAGATTCTACAAAGGAACTTATGCATTGTTATCAAATATTAAACTCAATGTTATGTTAAAGTAAACTTCGTGTATATTTATTGTTAACTCTCTAGCTTTTTATTTAGTTTCTATTAACAAAAAAAGTGTCTTGAAATCTTCAAGACACTTTTTTAAAAGTATAATAATTTAGTTTTTTTAAAATTTATAACTCAAATTTATTGAGTATGATGAACCCACTTTAAAGTTCCAAATATCTTTGTCTTTACTTGAATCATAAGAAGTATTAGCATCACCATTTTGATAAAAAATAATGTTCTGAGCTAATAAATCTCTAATTCCTAATCTAACATCTAACTTTTTGTAAAATGTTTTATTGATTTGTAAATCAATTACCGATCTTGGGTTTTCCCAATAGCTTGCATATTCTATGTTTCCAACGTTTACTATGCGCTCACCAACTCTGTTAAATGAAGCAGAAACACCATAAGCTTTTTTAGTATTTGTGTATTGTAAACTTCCGTTTATAATATAAGGTGATTGACCTTGTAAAGGTCTAACTTTATCACCAGTAGCTAATACTTTGCTTACATCTACTTCTGATTTTATATAAGCCATATTACCTATAAAATTTAAACCTTCTAAGAATTCATTTTTTGAATTAAATAATTGTCCAAAGTTAAGCTTATAATCTATTTCTATTCCGTATGTAAATGCTGATGCAACATTAGAATAACCCATTGTTTTAGGGCTTCCACCTTGTGTTAACGATTTTTCAATTGGGTTTTCAAATTGTTTGTAAAACACCGAACCAGAAACTATTTGAGCTGGTGTTGGGTAAAACTCATATCTTAAATCGTAGTTATTAATTTTTGTTCTTTTTAATTGTTGGTTACCTTCTACTAACAAGTTGTCGTTAAAATCAAAAAACGAAAATGCTGCTAATTCTCTAAATTCCGGACGTGAAACTGTTTGTGAATAAGATGCTCTTAAGTTTGATTTACTTGTTAATGCATAAACCAAATTCATAGATGGTAATATATCTACAACGGTAGTATCAATAATAAATGCTTCAGTTTTTCCTGTTACAAATGTGTTTAGTTTTTGATTGTATGATTCTAGTCTAGCGCCCCAAACTGCTCTTAATTTTTTGGTTAATTTGCTATCAAATCTTACATAGCCAGCGTATAAATTACTAGAAGCTGTATAGGCGTCTGACGGTGAAGTAAGCTCTTTTAAAATTAAACCATTCATGTCAATATTATTACTCGAAAATATTTGATCAATTGGTAAACTTTTTAAACCAACTGGATTTTGGCCTGGAGCAAAAATATATCCTAATTGACGAGCGTTAAATATTCTATCTCTATATTGTGCGTAGCCACCAAATTTTATTTCGTTCTTGAATTTTTTGATGTTCAACGGTCTTGAAATGTCTACACCTGCGTTATAAATTTTATCATTTTGACTTGAGTAAAATCTTCCTGCTGCATCAGTTTGAGGAATTGAATTTAACGGAACTTCAAAAACTGCTAACTCATCACTTGCCGATTTTTGATATTTTACTCTTCTAAAATCAGGTGTTTCTCTGTTCAAACCACTGTAACCTAAAGTCCAATTTATTTTTGATTCAAACTTTTTTACAAAATGTTCACCACTTACTTGGTGGCTATTTAAAATGTTCTGAGTGTACCACATAGCATACGATTTCGAAACCGTTCCACCTGCTAAATCTTCTCCATTTCTAATAACTGTTTGGTCGTTAGAATTAATGTTTAACAAGTTTTTGAATGATATTTTATTATTTTTATTTTTTAAGCTAATATTCCATAAAAAACCATTTAAAGTATTAATAGTGTTTTGCTCATCATTATACTCATAAATTTTCCCGTTATTATCGTAATCAGTTCTTTTAATTTGTTGGGTAGTTGGTGTGTTTTGCATCGACATAGAGAATACACTTCCTAATTCCGAAGTTTTGAATTTCTTTAATTGACCCATGCTAAACTGAAAACTATAAGCAGGACGCATAGAAGCATTTTCGTTTACTTTAAAGTTATTATTAAATGGCTTTGCAATATTTACCATTCTTTTTACATCGTCTAAAGTTTGAATATTATTTTGATAGCTCAACATCGTTTTGTTATCAGGCAAGCTTCCAGGCAATTTTCTTGTTCCGTCATCTATTCCCAAAAAATCAGTTGCGCCATTTACATTGGTATTGAATTTGTTAAAAGTTGTAACTGTATTGATGCTTGTACCAAACGATAAATTATAAAAGTTTTGATCTGGAATATCTTTGGTTTTTATTAGAATTAATCCACCAGCAAATTCACCACTTAAATCAGGAGTAGCCGATTTTACTATTACTATATTGTCTAATAAATTAGCTGGAAAAATATCAAAAGCAAAAGCTTTTCTATCAGGTTCCGAACTTGGTAATGGCGAACCATTAATGAATGCTGCATTGTATCTATCTGGCAAACCTCTAATAATTGCATATTTATTGTCTTGAATAGTAGCTCCACTTACACGTTTTAACACATCACTTGTGTTTCTATCTGGAGTTTTTCTAATGGTTTCTATTGAAACACCATCAGAAATTGTAGTTGCATTTTTTTGTTGAATTAACAAAGCATTTGCACTTTCTTTTTTTACTTCTCCTCTTATTACAATGTCGTCAAATGCCTTTGTCGATTCAACCATTGATATATTAATTGGTGTTACTTCTTTTGCTTTAACCTCTATTCCTGTTAAAACTTTTTTACTGAAACCAATATAACTTACTAGTAAATTATAGGTTCCTGGCTTTAAGTTCGACAAAGAGAATTTTCCTTCGTAGTCAGTTGATGTGGCTGTAACAGTACCTTCAATGGTAACTTTAACACCAATCAAAACCTCTCCAGATTTACCATCAAATACTTTACCGGCAATTTTACCAGTTTGGGCAAAAATAAAATTGGTAAAAATTGTAAATGTTAAGCAAAGTAAAATAGACGCAATTATTTTTTTCATTATCAGTTGTTTATTGTGCTGCAAAGAAAATATTCTACTCTTATGCCAATGTTAAGCATAAGTTATGTATAGGTTACTCAAATATTATGAAATTGTTAACAACAAAAAAGTCGGCTGATTTTCATCGGCCGACTTTTAAAAAATTGTTACGTAATTATTATTTATTGCACTCCTACCAGTTCACAATCAAAAATTAGCGTGGCATTAGCTGGAATTGCTCCTGGAGCACCTTTTTCACCATATGCTAATTCACTTGGAATGATAAAACGCATTTTATCGCCAACATGCATTAATTCTATTCCTTCTTCCCAACCTTTAATAACCATTCCTTTTCCTAATTGAAATTCTATTGGTTCTCCACGTTCCACTGAGGAATCGAATTTTTTTCCATCCATCAAATAACCAGTATAATGTACTGAAACGTATTTGCCCTGTTGCGCTTTGTCGCCTGTTCCCGATTCTACTTTTAAAAACTTTAAACCACTTTGCATTTTAATAGTATCTAAGCCTGTTACATCGTAAGGAACAGCAGCTTTTGGTGCTGGACTAGCAACAGCATCTAATACTTCTACATCAAAAAACAAGGTAGCATTTGGAGGAATAACTCCACCCGCTCCATTTGCGCCATAACCCAAGTTTGAAGGAATGGTAAATGTTGCTTTATCGCCTATACTTAATAATTGAAAACCTTCATCCCAACCTGAAATTACTTGTCCGGTTCCTACTTTAAAACTAAAAGGTTGGTTTCTATCTTTTGAACTATCAAACTTTTTTCCATCTTCTAAAGTACCAGTGTAATGAGCCGTTACTTTGTCGCCTTTAATTACTTGTTTGCCATTTCCTTTTTCAGTAATTTTAACTTTTAAACCACTGGCTGTTGTAAATTCATTATTTTCCATTTTTGTGTCTTCTCTTTTAACTTCTCCTACTACAGTTGATGTTTTTTTTGTAGGTTTAATTTTACTTGTAGTTTTTTTTGTTTTTGATTGCTGCGCAAACAATATGCTTACAGAACAAATTAAAACTAAGGTTATGCTATATTTTTTCATAAAAATTGAGGGGTTTTAGGTTAAAAATATTTTATTTGATATCAATGAGTTCTACATCAAAAATAATGCTTGTAAAAGGTGGAATCGGTCCATTTCCATGTGAGCCATAAGCCAAATACCATGGAATAATTAAACGGCATTTTTCTCCAGTTTTCATTTGCCTTAATCCTTCATCCCAGCCTTTAATTACTTGATTCATTCCTACTACAAATTTAAAAGGTTCGCCTTTAATATTTTCATCAAAAACATCGCCTTCTATTAGCCAACCTTTATATTTTACCGAAACCATTGAACCATTTTTAGTCATTGTTCCGGTAGGATTTGGTTTCAATATTTTATATCTTAAACCATTTTTAAGCTTTTTTACTCCTTTTAGATTATCACAGTATTTTTTTAAACGCAGTGAATCAACTTTTATTAATGGCGTATTTTGTTCCCTTGATTTTTGCTCAATTTCATTTTGGGTTAAAGCCTCTTGAACATGAAAAAACAAATTTACAATAGATCCTTTTGCCACATAATCGGGCACAGGTGAACTGAAAGTTTTGTTGTAAAATGTATCAGCA
>CAIUQQ010000216.1 GCA_903901345.1 uncultured Bacteroidota bacterium
ACGGCATACGAGATAGCTTCAGGTGACTGGAGTTCAGACGTGTGCTCTTCGATCTAAGAAAAAGAAGTGGAGATTAATAAGGCGTTAGAAGAAAAGGAAAAAGAAGTGGAAGTGAATCAACCTGTTAATGAATTAGGTGATAAAGAAGTTAAGGTTTCTGACGTTAACGTGGATAATTTAACAGAAGAACAACGTAAAGAATTGGTTGAAAAAGTAAAAAAATATTTAATTGAACAATTAGCTACTTCCGAATCAGTTAAATTTAAGGTGGTATTCTTCGACTTTAATAAGAGTAATTTGAATTTATTATCCTTAAACGAATTAAAATTATTAGTGGAATTTTTAGGAGAACACCCCGAAACTAAAATTGAAATTGCAGGACATGGTGATAATAAAGGGAGTTGGGCAACTAACTTAGGTTTATCAAATAAAAGAGCCAAAGAAGTTTATGATTTTTTGATCAATAACAAAGTATCACCTGATAGAATGTTTTATTACGGAAAAGGCAGCGCGGTGCCAATAGCGCCAAATGATACTGAAGAAAACAGAGGGAAGAATAGAAGGGTAGAAGTATTTATATTAAAATAAATCTAATTATTAAAATGAAAAAGATAATAGCAATTGTAGTTTTTGCCACGAGTTTAATATTTCAATTAACGGCTCAAACACAAATTAGAGTAAAAGAAAATGCTCACGAAGGTGGCGTATCTGCTTTATGTTTAGGTAACAATGGAGAGACCGCTATTACAGCTGGTGAAGATTTAAAAACCTTTGTTTGGAATATAAACACTGGCGAAAAATTAAAAGGAGCCTTAAAATTTGCAGATAAAATTACTGCTGTTGCTATCAATGGCAATAGTAAATTTTATGTGTCTGGCAGTAATGATATGCGCCTGAGAGTAGTAGATATAGAACAAGGTATTCCTACACGAGTTATGGCAGAGCACACTGCTGCAATTACAGCCGTATGTTTTAATCCAATAAATGATTTTATTGCGAGTGCTGGAAAAGATAATTTGATTAAAATTTGGGATAATAGTAAAAGTAAAACTTCAATTAAGACTTTATCAGGTAATGAAAAAGAAATTAATGCTTTAGTGTTTGCTCCAGATGGAAAAAAATTATTTTCGGGTTCTGCAGATGATCAAATTAAAATTTGGGACGCTACTTCTTGGGAATTACAAAAAACAATTTCTGCCGAAAGTAAAGGTGTTATTGTATTATCAATGAGTTCGGACGGCACACTATTAGCAAGTGGCGGTTTAAATGGCATGGTGAAATTATGGAATGCTTTTTCTGGTGAATTAATATCTGAAGTCAAAGCATTTAAAAACTCGATTTCGTCTATCAGTATAAGTGCAGATAGTAAATATGTATTTATCTCATCAACTGAGAAAAAGATTGTAATTTATAATATAGGTGATAAAAAGATTGAAAAAGAATTAGCTGCTCATGATAATGAAATAACGGGAGTTGCTGTAAGTAGTAAAGGTGATATGTTGATTACCGTCAGTAAAGATGCTACCATGAAAACATGGGATATTAGTAATTTGAAAATAGGAAAAGCAAAATTCGCTGCCTCATCAGAGGTTCCTGAATTAAGTATAAATAGTATAAATATAAAAGATGCCAATAATAACGGTATTATTGAACCAGGAGAAAAAGCAAATTTAGTTTTCACTGTAAAAAATTCAGGAAAAGGAGTTGCCTTTAATGTATCAGCTAAGCTAAAACAAAGTAATACTAGCTTAGATGTAAAATTTAATGAAACAGCAAATATTGGCAATATTGATAATAATAAAAAACAAGAAGTTAGTATTCCGTTAAGCGTGGCAGCTGATGTTGAACAAGGCTCTGGAACTTTTGAAATTGTTGTACAAGATGCAAATTCACAAAGTGTTGTTTCTAGTAAATATAATTTTCAAATTGGTGGCTCCACAAATTACAGTTACATCATGGTGATGGGTCAAACATTTAGTTCTGCAACTGGCAAAGCAACTATCGGAGCTCCTATTAGTACTAAATTAAAAATTAAAAATGTAGCTAAAACAGAAGCTAAAAACATCAAAGTCAATTTCTTATTACCTGAAAATGTTGTAGCGGTAAATAAATTATTTGAAGTAATTCCATCTATAGCTAGTGGCGAAGAAAAGGAAATTGTATTAGATTTTTATGCGAATCAAAACTATAAAAAAACAGATATTAATATTGGATTAGATATTGAAGGCGCAGCTTATTCAAATGCTAAAGAAATTATTTTAAAAGTAAAATTAAATGAAGCATTGCCTTTGGGCGAAGATTATACCAAAGCAGTGGAGCAAGAACAAGTGGCTTTGCAAGAAAATACAACTAATTCTTCATCTGAAGAAACATTATACCGTGGCGGCTCGGGGCCAATGAAAGGTTTAAATGTAAATAAACCAAAAGAAATGGTAGTTGGCAAATACTATGCATTAATTATCGGCATTGATAAATACAAGGCACCTTGGAATGCTCTAATAAATGCAGTAAATGATGCCAAAGCAATAGAAACAGCATTACGAACACAATATAAATTTGATGCATTTAAAACCCTATATAACGAGCAAGCTAACAGAGAAGCTATTATTACAGAACTAGAATGGTTAGTAGCCAATGCAAAAGAAAATGATAATGTGTTCGTTTTTTATTCGGGGCATGGCGAATATAAAAAAGAGTTAGGCAAAGGTTATTGGGTTCCTGTTGATGCAGTGACATCTTCAACATCAAAATATATTTCAAACTCTGATTTGCAAACTTATATCAATGGTATTAAATCTAAACACACGCTATTAGTTTCCGATGCTTGTTTTAGTGGAGATATTTTTAGAGGGAATACCGTTTCGGTTCCATTTGAAGAATCAGAAAAATATTACAAAGAAGTTCATAGTTTAGTTTCGCGCCAGGCAATTACCTCTGGTGGTATTGAACCTGTTATGGATGGCGGAAAAGATGGACACTCCGTATTTACTTATTATTTTTTAAAATCATTAAATGATAATAAATCAAAGTATTTTGATGCTAGTCAGATTTATACAAAAATAAAAATACCTGTAATTAATAACTCCGAACAAACGCCAAAATTATCACCAATAAAAAATGCTGGTGATGAAGGTGGGCAGTTTATATTTATTCGCAAAATGTAAGCGATGAGCTATCCTTTAAAAACAACCGTTTATTATGTTGTGCTAGTTATTGTATTGTCGATAACAGCATTAAATGCTCAGATTAACAATTTTAAAAAATGGACTATTAGAGAGGGGCTCTCTCAATCCGATGCATATTCAATTACGCAGGATCACCGCGGCTATTTATGGATTGGTACTAGTGCTGGAATCTCTATTTTTGATGGTAAAACATTTGTAAACTATGCAAAAAAAGATGGTTTATGTGGTAATGTCATTAGAGCTATTTTCGAAGATTCGAAAAAACGAATCTGGCTTGCTTCAGAAAATGGTGTATCTGTTTATGATGGAAAAAAATTCACACGAATTAATCAAGAACAAGGATTTAAAGGACACAGCGCCACAGCTATAACAGAACTTCAAAACAAAATTTTTGTATCAACGGATGATGGTGGTATCAATATTATTTCTTATTCAACAAATGGAAAATATAAAATTAATTATTTGAGCGATGAAAATGGTTTATCATCAAATACAATTTTTTCTTTAATAACAGATAAACATAATCGCATTTGGGCTGCAACCTTTGGAGGCGGAATCAATGTTATTTCTTTTAGCAATAACAAACCAACCGTTCAAGTATTTAAAGGATTTGACAAAATCCCCAGTGATAATTTATACGCTTTGAATATTGATGATGATGAAAATTTATGGATTAGTGCCGAAGAAGTTGGAGTTTTAAAAATTAAGGTAACCCAATTTTTAAACAATAATTATAGCTATCAATTTTTAAATGATAAAAATGGATTAACTTCTAAAACTATTTGGTGTATTTTGACAGCTAAAAATAATGAGGTTTGGTTTGGAACTTTAGACAATGGAATTTATAGACTAAAAGACGAAAAAATTATTCAATACAGTGTTAATGAAGGATTAAATGGAAATCAAGTTCTCTCATTTTTTCAAGACCAGAACCGCCATGTTTGGATAGGCATGCAGGGAGAAGGACTTGCGATGCTTCAAGGCGATTATTTTTCTCATTATTCAAAAAATAATGGATTATCTGATAATAAAGTGCAGGCTATTGTTAAAGATAATTTTCAAAATTATTGGTTGGCAACTTCCGAAGGTGGATTAATTAATATGAAATTAGAAAATGGGAAGCCAACATTTACCGTATATAACGAATCATTAGGCCTTCCTACAAATGAATTAAGCTGCTTAGCATTTGGCAATACTACAAATACTAATTTATGGATAGGAACAAATGAAAAAGGAATTGTGAAATTTGACGGTAAAAATTTCACAAACTACACCACCAATAATGACCTTTCAAATAACAGCGTATACTCTATCTGTGTTGATGATAAAGGAATTGTTTGGTGCGGTACAGCCGATGGAATAAGCAGATTTGATGGTGTAAAATTTTTAAATGTTTCTACTGAAAAAATGTTGATGCAAAATGAAGGTGTTAAATCTATAGTTTGCGATAAAACAGGAAATGTTTGGTTTGCAACTGCAGGTGGAATAGCAAGGTATGGAGGAAATGAAAAACTCAGAACATTTGATGAGGTGGAGGGATTAAAGTTTAAAGATGTCAATTCATTAGCGGTTGATAAAAATGATCATATTTGGATTGGCACTAATGGAGGAGGTATTTATAAATTTGATAAAAAGAAAAATGACAGCCTTGCAATTAGTAACGAGTTAAATGAAATGCAATTGAGTTCAGGCATTATAAAATCGATGGTGTTTTTAAATGATTCAACTTTAATAGCAGGAACATTTAAAGGTTTCGACAGAATAACTTTTGATAAAAACTTTAAAGTAAAGTCAGTGGTTAATTATAATGCAAATGATGGCTTCATTGGTCAGGAATGTAATGAAAACGCACTATTTTTAGATACAGATCAAACAGTATGGTTTGGCACAGTAAAAGGATTAACGAAGTATATTCCAAATAAAGAACTTCACTCAAAATTATCTCCTACTTTAGAAATAACTGATATTCAACTATTTTATAAATCTATCAATTGGCTTGAAAAAGGAGAAAAACTTTTGAGTTGGGAAAACTCACCAAGTAAAAGTATTTTCTCTCACTCGGAAAACCATTTAACGTTTAAATTTAATGCAGCTGTTTTAGATAATCCTGAAAAACTATTATACTCTTATATTTTAGAAGGAAAGGAAACGCAATGGTCGCCTGCAAAACCAAATGCAGAAATCACCTATTCTGGATTAGAACCAGGCAAATATATTTTTAAGGTAAGAGCTATTGATGCGACTGCTATTTGGTCAGAGCCACAAACGTTTAGTTTCGAAATTACTCCACCTTGGTATAAAACAAAAATATTTTATATTTCCTCAATTTTATTATTAATCATTTCTATTGTTTCTTATGTTAAGTGGCGCGAAAAAAAATTGGTCAAAGAGAAACAAAATTTAGAAAGGATAGTAGATGAAAAAACGCTTGAAATTCGAGAGCAAAAAGAAGATATTGCGCATAAACATAAAGAGATTACTGATAGTATTAATTATGCTGAACGAATTCAACGAAGTTTTTTGGCAACTAATCAAATTTTAGATACTAATTTGAAAGATTATTTTGTGTTCTTTAAACCAAAAGATGTTGTTAGTGGTGATTTTTATTGGGCCGATACCTTGCCAAATGGAAACTTCATACTGGTAACTGCTGATAGTACTGGCCATGGCGTACCTGGAGCTATTATGAGTTTATTAAACATTACAAGTTTGGAAAAAGCTATAGAACATTTAACAAATCCCGCAGCGATATTAAATCATACTCGTAAAACTATTATTACGCGTTTAAAAAAAGATGGAAGTGCTGAAGGTGGAAAGGATGGAATGGACTGTTGTGCAATGGTATTTGATTTTAAAAATAAAAAACTATTTGTAGCTGCTGCCAATAATCCAATATGGATTGTCAGAAAAAAGATTATTGATAATTCTGAAGATTATAATTATGAGTTAATTGAGATTAAATCAGACAAAATGCCAGTAGGTAAGCATGACAGAGATCAAGAATCATTTGCGCTTCATGAAATTGGTTTAATGGAAGGAGACATTATTTATTCTTTAACAGATGGTTTCCCTGATCAATTTGGTGGTGAAAAAGGAAAGAAATTCATGAGTAAAAATCTTAAACAATTATTATTGCAAAACGCTTTCCAAACAATGAATGAGCAAAAACAAATACTAGAAAAAACCTTCTCAAATTGGTTAGGTAACTTAGAGCAAATTGACGATGTGACTGTATTTGGAGTTAAGATAAACTAATTTAGAATAGCTTGTTGAATATTTAATTTTTTCTCATCGAATTCAACCGTCTGATAGCAACAAGTTGATCATAATAAGTACCTCTTTGTCTATGATATACATATATAGCATAATCATTTTCAGTTTCCCAGTGGCTGCCTTCGGTTAATGTTTCATCTCCAGCTTTTTGTTTGTCTTTTAAAAATACAAAGGTATAATTGTAATAGCCTTGTTTCATAAGGATATCACATTCGTACCCAAAGCGTTTGTAATTATAAGTCATTCTATTTGATTTACCCAATCGCCAATCAGTCAATTTACCTAATACATAAAAATTACCCTCGCTTTGGGCATTATCGTATGCTAAAAAGAAATGAACCATTACATAATCGGCTTCTGAATCAGGGCTTCCTAATGCATCTTGATTTTTAATTAAATAACCACCATTCAAATCATTATAAAAAGAATAGCCTTTATAAGAACGAGGTTCATCTCTTTTGAGAACTAGGTTATATTTATAAGAGCTGTCTTTGTAAATAGATTCAACTCTTTCGGTATATGTTCGTAACGAACGCGTATCAAAATACCTAAATTCATTTCCGCCTGTAAAAGTTGATTTATCATCTAAGGAATAGGTTAATTGACGAGGCTCTACAAATGTTGGCTTAATATTATTAATAGCATTATCCCAACGGTTATTTTGAGTTATTATTACTTTTAAATCGGTAAAAGGGTTCGTTAATTCATAAGCTCCATTTAGTATAGAAAATTCTATATGTTGTTTTTCGTATTGCTCATCGTTACCAATGGCTTGGCGTATGTTAGCCATTACTGTAATTTTATCTTCAAAAATCATAAAGCGTTTTGTGAGTATTAACTTATCTTTATTATTATCTAAATACACATAAACAATGTAGTTACCAGATTTAGAGAACTGCATATTGGCTTGTGGAAATAATATAGAGTAATGCGTATACTTTTGGAGTGTTACTGTTGAATATGCGAAATTTAAAATATTAGCTTCGTAAAAGCCTACCATGTATTCTGAGCTCATTAAATCAGACGGCTCCCAATTAGCATTGCAATGCACAAAACTGATGGAGTAATTTTTTTTATCTGCATCTAAATCATCAAAACTCAATTCTAATTTTTCAGCACCATTTAAAGGTAGGATTGCTGCTGCATTGTCCCAAGAAGATTCATGTAATAAGGCTGTTTTAATATTTGATTTATAAACCCAGTCTTCATAGCGAAGCTGATCGTCGTTTACATAATCATCTTGACAAAAAATGGGTAATCCGTATATTGTTAAATAAAGAAAAAATAGTTTAAAATGAGTCATCTTGTTTTAACTGATGTTTGTTGAATAGTAGTAAAGAAATATAATTTAAAATTAAACTAAATCTACTGCTTAATTAAATCACCTGTACTATTTTTTGTTAAATTGACAGTTTTTGGATTGCCACTATAATAAACATTTCCTGATTGATCTATAACTACATCCATTAAACCATTTTGAGGTGCATTTACATATGCTTTACCTATAGAAACACTGTGCAGATAAACGTAATTGGCTACTTGTAAGTCAGAGGCATATAAAAAATTAGTTCCTGTGTAATCATTTTCTAAACTGTTAGTGGTACCTGATAAATATATATCACCGTTTCCGTGAGCACTTGCTCTAATAGTGCCTGTGTTAACATTTAAAATAATATCACCGGAACTGCCTGTTCTAAAAGTAATAAGATCTTGAGTTATGGTATTAATTGATTCAATATTTCCTATTCCACTATTTAATAGATATTTAAAATAAGGTGCGGTAATATAAACTTTAATTTTTTCGTCATAGCCTCTCACCCAGTTACAACGGTTATTGTTAAATACTCTAAGTGTTTCTCCATCTAATTCTGTTTTGATAAGTGATTGTAAATTTTTGCCTGCCTCTATCCTCACTTCAAATTCGCTACCTTGAGCGACATATAAATCCATTTTATCTTTAAGTTCTATGCAATTAAAATCTACAATATCTCTATAGGTTGCTATATGTGCGCCAGATGATTTAATACAATCACACATATTTTCTTTTTTACATGAAAAGAAAATAAAGCAAATAATAACTGTCAAAATAAATTTATAGTTCATGTGATTTTTTCTTTTTTAAGCTAAAACGATATCCTATACCATAATCAAAATGTGCTGCAACTGCCCAATGTGATTTCATTGTAAAGTTAAACATTAAGCCATTTTTACAATAATATCTAATACCTATGCGGTGAAAAATAGGACCATCTTCCTTTGGTTTAGAAATAGCATAGTAACCCATTTCAATAGGTAAACTTATGCGGCCAATATTATAGGCATAACAAGCCTTTACCCCTAATTGAACCAAATCGAGCCAACTTTGAGCAGGATGGCCAGAAGTTTTTAAATGGTATTCGTTTTGTAAATCATAATTTACATCAAATCCGGCACCCCACTTATGGGTATTGCGAACATTGTAATAATAATTAACTCCAAAAGTATTTGAAAAATATTTAGTTCCTGTAGCTGGTTCATGCTCATTGAAGCCAGCCGCATCCCATATTAAAATTTCATGCTTGCTTTTCCATGTGGGAGAAGAATCTTGTAATGCCACTTTTGTAACTTCTCCATTTAGTTTATATGTTAAACCTAAATTGAGTGATACAACATTCAATCCTAAATTAGGCACTTGACTTCGTCCATTAGATGCATGAGAAAATGACAAACCTGGCTCTAACCTTAACTTATTACTTAACTTTAAATGCCACAAAACTTTCCATTGAACAAAAGTGTTTAAATGGCTACCAATAGCGATGTTTTTTGGATCGGTATTAATATCAAATTTTTTATTAAGATAAGAAACTCCCCAACAAATTCGAACAACTGGGCGCGATGCTCTAACTTTTTTATTTAAAGGGATTTCGATATAAGGAGATAAAGCAAAACAATAGCCTAATTGTTTTGGATTTGAAAAATCGATTATATTTAATGATAAACCAACTTCCGGAAAATTATTTTCATGATGCCAACGTTTTGTCCCGGTGGTAGGTTTCACAAAATCAATTTCTATACCTGGAATGTAGCCTTTTACTAAATTACCGATCGTACTTTTATGTTCGAAAATAAATCCATAAGAGGGTGCTACTTTAATATAAAAATCTTTTGTACCAGTCATTTTTTTCTGAGAAAAAACAACCAATGAGTAAATTATAAGATAGTATGTTAATAGATTTTTCAACGGATTCAAAAATAATTATAAAATCTTAATGATACGCATTTAAAAAAGTGTCCTATTTGATTTTTAACAAATAAAAAAAATTACATCATTCATTCAAGATTAAAAATTTAAAATGTTGAATAAATGTTTATATAAATCAGTTATAAAATGCTTGTAAAATGCTAGTTTAAAGCTAAACTTGCTAATTACAGTGCTAATTAAACTTTATGCAAAATGTTAATGATACAAATTTTATAATATGCCAACTAAATATCTATTCTTACTAATCACTTTTTTAAGTTTTGTTGTTTCATCATTTTCTCAAACAAATACCAGAAAATGGCGTAAAACCGAAAATGACTCTATGGAACGTTCATTGCTACTTTACTACGAGGCAAATTATATCATGGCATTGCCTATTTATGAGAAATTGTATTCAGCACATCCAAAAGAAGAATATTTGAAGTATTGTTATGGACGTTGTGCTTTATATAGGAGTGATAAGCATAATGTAGCTTTAAGTTTATTGAATGAAGTGTATCAAAAAAACAAAAAAATTGAAAATATAAAATTTGATTTAGCTAAAGCCAATCATTTTAACTTAAAATTTGACGAAGCTCTGACTCTTTTGGATGAATTTTTGGCGGACAAAAAAGTAAAACCAGAAATAAAAAAAGAAGCTAATCAATTAAAGTTATATTGTATTAACGCTAAGAAGTTTTTTGCTAATCCAACCAATGCCAAAATTGAAAATGTTGGAAACACAATAAATACAGTTAATGATGAGTATGTTCCTGTTATTTCTGCAGATGAATCTATTATGATATATACTTACAGAGGTACTCAAAGCATGGGTGGATTACAAGACGCTTTCCAACAAATAGATCCTTATGGTTTTTATTATGAAGATGTTTATCAATCTAACAAAGAAAATGGACAATGGACAAAACCTAACCCCATCTCAACTATTAATACTAATTCGCACGATGCGGCCATAGCCTTAAGTGCCGATGGCCAACAATTATTTGTATATAAAGATAATGCAGACGATCATGGTGATATTTATGTAATTTATTTTGCAAATAATGCGTGGACTGTTCCTCAAAAATTAAGAGGTGAGGTAAACTCTTATTCATGGGATGGAAGTTGTTCGATGACTGCCGATGGAAAACAATTATATTATAGTAGCGAGCGTGGTGGTGGTTATGGTGGAAAAGATATTTACAGAGCAACCTTACAACCTGATAGCACTTGGGGTCAAGTGATAAACTTGGGTGATAGTATCAATACAGCTTTGGATGATGATGCGCCTTTTATTCATCCTGATGGTGTAACATTGTTTTATAGCTCTAAAGGAAAAAATAGTATGGGAGGATACGATATTTTTCAAGCTCGGTTAAATATATTAGATTCTTCGTTCAATCAGCCCGTAAATTTAGGTTATCCTATCAATACACCTGATGATGACATTTACTATGTTCTTTCTGCTAATGGAGAACGAGGTTATTATGCCTCTGGAAAACAAGGTGGCTATGGCTTAAAAGATATTTATACAGTTTACCCAGGTTATGTTGGAAAAAAACCATCTTTATTTATTGTTAAAGGTAAAATTACTGTCGACTTACAGCCTGTGGAATCAAATATTACTGTGGAAATAACAAGTAAAAACAATAATCAATTTGGCGAATTTAAAAGTAATTCTTTGAATGGGAATTATTTGATTTCTTTACCTGCTGGTGGTATTTTTAATATAACTTATAAGTACAATAAATTCCCACATAAATCAATAGAAATTAACACAATGAACTTAGAAGGATATGATGAAAAGTTATATGATATAGAGTTCAATAATAAGGATACAACAAAACCTATTGCAACTCTTGCGCCTAAAGATTCAATTGTTGCTGTTGTTGTAGTAAAAGATGTAGTAAAAGAAAAAGATGTGAAGAAGGAAGAAGTAAAGAAAGCAATTACAAAAAAAGAAGATGTAACGCAACCAATAGTAAAGAAAGAATTAGTAAAACAATCGTTTGTTAAAAAGGAAGAACCGAAACCTTCCATTGCAAAAAAAGAACAATTACCTATTGAGAAACAACCTGTTATTATAGTTCGCAAAAAAGAAGGCTCTGTTCCACGAAATGCGGCTCAACAAAAAAACAGAGTGTATAGCGAACTTTATTCTGATATCAGTGCAGAAGGATTAGAATTTAAAGTACAAATTGCTGCTTATAAATATCCTAAAAATTATTTATACATACATTTAAAAGGTTTAGGTGCTATACAAAATTTAATACTTAATGATGATATTACTCGAATTACCATCGGTGGATCATTTAACACTATTGGTAAAGCATACGAACGATGTGAAAAGGTAATAGCTGCTGGTCAAAATGATGCCTTTGTCACAGTAATATACAAAGGAAAACGAATCTATTTAGAAGATTTAGAAACGATGGGGATTTATGTAAAAAAGTAACCATAAACTTTTAAGAAGGTTAACTCCCAGTAGATTTAATAAGCCAATTGATTTGATTTAGATTATAGTAAAAGAGATTTAATAATGTACTATTATTAGACAGCTAATTTATTATTTTGAAAATGATAAATAATTTAGAGTCTGTTAAAATTTATATTGTAATAATTGTTATGAAGTATTTTTGAGCGAATTGCTCTTAACTACTTAATTAATCCAGCTTTTTCTCGTTTACCGTAATCAATAATCAAAAAATAATACATCAATACACCAAAAGCGTAAAGGCCAGATGTAATTAAAAAGATATTTACAAAAGGATAGCCCTTGCTAAACATAACTTTGACCATCAAACCACTAATAACCCAACTTCCGCTCCAAATAGCGGCGGTGAGGGCTGACGTAATTTCTCTGTTTTTTTCCCCTACATAATTCATTAACAACTCCGACGTCATTGGACCCGCCATGTTCATTAATGGTTGACGTAACAAATAACAAATGATTGCAATATACACAGCAATGCTATATTGACTATAAAATTGGGTTGTGGCCAAGGCTACTAAAGAAATTACTGCCAACGACTGTGTAGTAGGAATCGCAATTTTATAACCTATGTTATCCTTAATACGAGGCACCAGCATCGCTCCCCAAGCAACTAAAACCGCAGCAATTGCGCTAACAATTGAAAAATCTCCTTTACCTAAATGATGTACTTTATCAAAAAACAAACTGATAAAGGGAATGGTTAAGCCTGCGCCAGTTGCAATAATAAGAGTTGGAATCAGTCCTTTAAAAATCAATAACCAATCGGGTTTTTCTTTAGGCATTTTACTATCATTTGTTTTTTTATCATCAATTTCTTCTTTCAAATTAACCTGATTCATAAAATACAAACCTCCAAAGCCTAATATAGAAAATAGAATCAAAATTTTTTCTTCATCAAAAAACCAGGGATTGATTCGATCTAAAAAGGCAATGATAATGCCACTAGCAATGCCTGCAAAACTCCAGGTACTATAAGTTAGCGCAATGCCAGATGTGTGATTTTCTTTGGATTCGTTTCTTAAAATAAATGGAATGATGGGGATTTGCATAAAGGTAAACGAAGCACCCCATAGTAATAGTGCTACATATATAAGAACCGTTAGTTTAAAATAAATGCATAATACAATGCATAATCCAAATAAGGGCACTAAAATAGAAGACAAATAAAAGAAAGGCTTCATAGCTCTACCCTTAATGATATTACCAATTGGCAAAGCCAATGCAAACACACCTAAAAATCTGAATGTTATAAATAAAGCAATTTCCTCATTACTAAAGCCTTTACGATTCATGTATAGAGGTAAAATGTTCATGAACGTAGCATTTACCATTTGAATAAAAAACTCGGCCATTACAACATTAATAATAGCCGATTTTAATTTTTTATAATCCTTGATAAAGGCAAACATAAATGAGGTAATTGAAAACCTGCACAAAAATAGTATTTATTACCTCAAAATAGACTTTACTTTTTTAATGCTCAGGTATACTTATTTCTATTTCTTTTATTTTTTGTCATTGTATTATCTAAATTTGACTTTACATCCTTTTTTGTGGTTAAAAGACTTATTTTAACTAGTTTTTTCAATTATTATATGTTTCCATTATTCCAACTTTTTTCCAAATTACGGAAAATCTACAAGATGATGAATCAAAATGTTTTTTTTATTTGGATTATTGTATCATAGTTTAATTAAAAATATTTTCATGAAAAAAATTCTTTATTTTGCTTCTATAGTTTCTTTAGCAACAATAATATTTTTTGCTTGTAAAAAAGAAACAATTCAACCAGCAACTGAAAAGTCAATCGTTGAAAACAGCATTGAAAGCAATGTTGTTAATGATGTTTCATTGAGTAGTTCTTTTCATAACCAACCCATATCATTAGGACAAATTATTAATGTGGGTAATTATCGAACACAAACTCAAGCAGGTTGGGGAGCAGTTTCAAATGGTAATAATGCAGGTGTTTATTTGCAAGAGCATTTCTCTTCTGTGTTTCCTACAGGTTTAACTATAGGCTGTAGCAGTGGTTTTACAATAAAACTAACTAGTGCTTCGGCCATTACTAATTTTTTACCGCAAGGCGGTTCACCTGAGGCATTAATAGCGTCTTCTACTGATGTTAGTAATGTAAATAATTTGTTTGCTGGGCAGGTAGTTGCGCTGAGTTTATCAGTTTCATTCGATCAAAATATACCCAACTTCGGAACCTCAAAAAGCACTCTTTCATCTTTAGTAATTACTTCAGGAGATTTTATGGGGTGGACCGTAGGTCAATTATTAAACGAAGCAAATAGAGTGCTTGGCGGTTGCCAATCTAATTATACATTATCTCAATTAAATTTAGCTGTAACAAACGTTAATGAAAATTTTGACAATGGAACAACTGTTGGAACTTTTTTAACTTCTCATTAATAGTCATTAGATTTTTTTAAATAATAAATGGTTACGTTATTGCGTAACCATTTTTGTTTAACTACGAATACTGAAACACGATATCCAAATATGCTTTTAGCTTTTCTAAATCTGTTGGTTCAAACGATTCAAAATCTCCTTGATGATTAAACCACGTTAATTGGCGTTTCGCATAACGCCTAGTGTTTTGCTTTATTAAATTAACTGCTTCTTCCAGCGAAGTTTTTCCTTCAATCACATCAAATAACTCCTTATAACCAACTGTATTTAAAGCGTTAAGCTGTTTGAACGGATGCAATTCCTTTACTTCATTCATCAATCCTTGTTGCATCATCATATCCACCCGATTGTTTATTTTAGCATATAATGCTTCTCGATTGGTATTTATTAAAATAGGAAAAATATCAAAGGAACGCTCTTTTTTTTTGTTTGTTCTGAACTGAGAAAAAGGTTTATTCGTGTAAATACACACTTCTAAAGCACGCATCAAACGTTGCGGATTATTTAAGTCAACTTGCCCGTAATATGCTTCATCTCTCAGTTTCAATTGCTCCTGCAAATACACAAGGCCTTTTTCCTCAAAGTCTTTAATTAATCCTTCTCTTATATGGGATGGAATTTCTTCAAACTCGTCCACTCCATTCATAATGGCATTAATGTATAAGCCTGAACCGCCAACCACAATTAATTTTTCGTGTACATTAAACAAGCTTTCAATTTGCTGAATTGCATCACGTTCGTATTGTCCAACATTATAAGTATGCTGTATACTAATATGATCAACAAAATAATGAGGAACATCTTGCATTTCCGCAACAGTTGGTTTAGCAGTGCCAATACTCATCTCTTTATAAAACTGACGAGAATCAGCCGAAATAACCGGACAACCATAGTTTTTTGCAAGCTCTATTGCTAAAGCAGTTTTTCCAACGGCAGTAGGTCCTGCAATGATGATGAGATTTTTTTTCAAAATGGTGTTTAAACTTATTAATGTGTAAATACAAAGATATCAGTAAAAGGGAATTTTTATAAAAAAAACAGTTCAATTAAGTTTTGGGATTGAATTTGCCACTTCGTGAAAGTTTGTTATTTTTATAAAGCTAAAAAGTCTTTTAGAGAAATTACGTTAGCGACCATCTTATGTCAACATTGCAAACATTTAACCTATTATTAATATTCGGACTTGTTTCGTGTAATATGACAGAAAGAAATTCTGAAAAGATAACGAGAAATGAAGATTTTAAGTCAAATCAAAAAGTTAAGGACACAACCTTAATTATCAAAACAACTACTGATACTCAAACGATTATTAAAATGGTAGATACCTTATTAATAAGTCATTTACCATCAAATAAAAAAATAAATAAAAAATACGAAGATCCTATTGAAGTTTTATCAACTAATTTTAATGATCCCTCAAATTATATTATTCCAGGATTTGTTAGAAATACTTTTACAAGAAGCAATGATTATATAAACTTTACAAGAATTGTTAAAAATGAAGAGGATAAAAGAATTGGTTGTAGTGGTGGAGGAAATAGTTTATCATTTTCTGTAAAAACCTTAAGAGATACATTTCTATTTGAAAACGAAATGCTGAAAACCTTAAATTTTAAATATAATATTGAAGGTGGAATTTATTGGGAGAATTCAGTGAGTCCAAATAAAGGAAAAATAAAAGGGGTTTTATTGTTAGACAAGTCTTGGCAAATAGAAATTGATTTATGGATAAAAACGAGAGATATGCAGAATAACCGAGAGTATGAAAGACGCATAACATTAAATGAAAAATTCACTCAGTAACCAATTTGTATAATTAACTTAAATGTAGCAGTTAATAAGAACTTAAAAAAACAATCAACTTCTTTTTTTGAAAAACGTAAACTGAAATTTTATATACTATTTTAGCTTGATTTTAAGTCTTAAATTTATAGAAATAATCTCATCTATAATTCATCTTCTTTTTCGCCATCAACCCATCTTTGCATCATTACACGCTCAGATGGAGGTTGGTGTGTTCCACCTGCCAAAATATCTAAAAATCTATCCCAAAGATTTTTATCCTTATTAAACTCCTTTTTTAGTTCCTTTACAGCACTCAAATATTCATTCTCGTATTTATCTGCCTCTTCAAATGTAAAATCATCAGGAATATGACTTGCAACAACTTGGGTAATCTCATCTAACTCTTTTGGAGTATACTTTTCAATCATTTGAAGTTCAATTTTACAAGCCTCAGCAAGCGAAACAATTAAAGGCATTACAGTATCTTCAAAATTACAAACGTCTTTTTCCCAATGTTTATGAGCATTCTCAGGAAGTATATCGTATCCAAGTTTTTCGGCAAATCTATAAGACTTTTTCAATTTGTTTTCATACATATCAAATTGCTGCCATAATTCTTTTGAATTTGTTCTCTCTTTTCCTTCTATTTTCTTTTGAAATAAACTTAAAATTTTGTTGATTGATTTAATGGAATCACTAACATCTTTCTGACTCACTTTCCACATTTCAACTTCGTCTTTCTTACAATTTGTTTCAATTATTGATAATGCATTGGAATTTAGCCTATCAAATTCCTCCTGAATTTTTTTTAACTGTTCATACTGTTTTTCAAAAGCATTATGAAAATTCCTAACAGACAATAAAGCTCTTAGTTTTGAATTATACCCATATTTTTCCATGTTTACCTGATTTTTATAAAAGTGTTAACTAATAATTTATACCAAAGTCCCTATTTTATCAGTTAATTACAATGATATTTATCATTCTTTTAAAAAATAAAAATTACACAGTTGATAAAATAATAAATGACAATAAAATCATATATTAATAAAATTATAACGAAGTGGATGTAAAAAAAACAGAAACAAAATCAAATTATTTATTTTCACCAACTTCATTATACTAGGACGGATATAATAGAGAAAAAAATGTTGGCTAAAAAAACTCTTATCATAACTACTAATGACCTAATGAACGACAAAAATTTGTAATGCCTAAATTGAGCCATTTGATTTGCAAGGTTATTAAATGACACTAAAACAGAAACTCTTACAAATCATATTAAATTTTTGATTGATGAAAAAAATGGGAGAATTTGTTTGGAATAAAATAGAATATAAATGCTTAATCTAAATTCATTTTAAGCACTATAAGAATAAAAATAGTAATAAAAACCAAAATTCGGTGTACTTTATTTTACCACTTACCATATAAATTTTCCGTTTTTGTATATCTATTCAAATGCAAGTAATTTTAATTAAATTTGGGCATAATTTTATTGAACTATGAAATATATTATATTTAGTGTTTTATTTATTGGGCTAACTCAAATTCATTTTGCTCAAAGCAGTGAGTGGGATTTACAAAAGTGCATTGATCAAGCGCAAAAACACAATATTTCCCTTAAACAATCGGAAATATCTACACAAATTAATAAGAACAATTCTATTCAAAGCGAAGCTGCAATTTTACCAACATTGAATGCATTTGGTCAACATAACTATAACTTCGGTAAAACAATTGATAGATATACCAATACCTTTGCCAACTCTCAGGTTTTATCTCAAAACTTTTATCTATCAAGTAATGTAGTTCTTTGGTCTGGATTAGCACAATTTAATAATATCAAAGCAACTAGATATCAGTATTTAGCTAGTACTGAAAATTACTTGCAACAAAGAAATGATTTGGCTTTAAACGTTGCTACTTCTTATATTAATGTTATTTTTTCTGATGAAATTTTACAAATTGCCAGAGCCTCTTATAAATTAACGCAAGAGCAATTATCTCGTACAGAAAAACTAGCAGAAGTTGGTACAGTTGCTAAAAGCGCTGTTTATGATATCAAGGCTCAATTAGCAAATGATGATGTAACTGTTACTAATGCTGATAATAATTATCAAATCGCTATGCTGACCTTAAAACAATTATTGAATTTAGATACATTGAATAATTTTTCCATTGCTCGACCAAATGTTGATGTTTTGAATAATGAATTAGCCTTAACCTCTGTTCAAAATATTTATGAAACTGCTCTTAAAAATCAACACTCTATTAAAAGTGCTAATTATAATTTACTAGCATCGGAAAAAACATTAAATGTTGCGAGAGGTAAAGTAAGTCCAACGTTAAGCGCTACTGGATCTATAGGAACAGGAACTTCTGAATTAAATAAACGTATTGTAAGTTCTAATATTGTTGGTGTTACTCCAGTCGCTGCAACTTTAGATGGTGCAACAGTTGTTTATCAACCTGAATATTCTTTTGTAACAGAAAAAAAGCCATTTGCTGATCAATTTAGTGAAAACGTAAATAAGAGTATTGGTTTTACTTTAAATGTGCCTTTATTTAATGGTTTGCAAACTTATACAGGAGTTAAAAATGCAAAATTGAATGTATTAAATGCAAAGTATAGTCAGGATTTAGTTGAACAAAATTTATATAAAACTATAGCGCAAGCATTTGCAAATTCTAAAGCTGCGCTTAATAAATATAATGCTAACAAAGTATCTGTTGAAGCATCAGAGCAATCGTTTATGTATGCTCAACAAAAATTTAATGTTGGTGCTATTAGTACGTTTGATTATAATAGTGCTAAAACTCGTTTACAAAATGCACAAAGTAATTTGGTTCAAGCTAAATATGATTATGTATTTAAACTAAAAGTATTAGACTATTATCAAGGTAAAGAATTGAAGTTTTAAAACTATTTGCTCTTTCATATAATTATATACATATTAATATTTAAACAAAACGCTGAATACTCTGCGAATAATAAAACTAAAAAATGAAAAAACTATATTGGATTATTGGAATTTGTGTTGCTCTATTAACAGGCGTTATTTCTTACAAATTTATGAAAGGTGAAAAGCCAACGGATGTTACTACAGAAAAAGCAGCTAAGCGAAATATTATTGAAACGGTTTCTGCTAATGGAAAAATACAACCTGAAGCCGAATTAAAAATCACCTCAGATGTTTCAGGCGAGATCGTTGAAATGCTTGTGAAAGAAGGTGAACAAGTGCAGAAAGGACAATTACTTTGCCGTATCAAACCTGATATTTATGAAAGTGCATTTGAACGTGTTAATGCTACAGTTAATAGCTCGAAAGCTAATTTAAAAACAACGATTGCTCAATTGGAGCAAGCTAAAGCTAATTTAGCTAATGCAGAGGCTTCTTATGCTAGAAGTAAAAAATTATTTGATCAAAATGCTATTTCTCAGCAAGAGTTTGATGCATCAAAAGCAACTTTTGAATCTTCTAAAGCAAATGTAGATGGGATTAAAGAAAGTATCAATGCTGCTGACTATAACGTAAAAAGTGTTGAGGCATCTTTAAAAGAAGCAAATACTAATTTAGATAAAACAAAAATTTATGCACCGGTTGATGGAACTGTTTCTAAATTAAATGTAGAAAAGGGAGAAAGAATAGTTGGTGTACAAGGCTTGCAAGGAACAGAAATATTACGTTTAGCTAACTTAAACGAAATGGAAGTAAGTGTAGAAGTGAATGAAAATGATATTATTCGTATTCATAAAAATGATACGGCCCTCATTGAAGTTGATGCTTATATAGGTAAAAAATTTAAAGGTATTGTGACAGAAGTAGCTAATTCAGCTAATACCGTTGGCGTTTCTGTTGATCAGGTAACAAATTTTGTAGTAAAAATTAGAATATTGAGAGAGTCTTATGCTTATTTAATTTCAGAGGTAAATTCAGCACCTTTCAGGCCAGGTATGAGTGCTAGTGTTGAAATACAAACAAGTAGAGCTAAAGATATCATTACAGTCCCTATTCCAGCTGTAACAACACGTAATGCAGACACAACAAAAACAAAAGAACTTAACCGCGATGAAGAGCCCGAAATGACTGTTGTAGATGAAAAACAAGAAAAATTAAATAAGAAACAAGAAGAAATTAAAGAATGTATATTTATCAATAGAAATGGAATTGCTAAAATGGTTTATGTTACCACTGGCGTGCAGGATGATGATTATATTGAGATAAAAAGTGGTATCAAAATAGGTGATGAAGTTATTTCAGGTCCTTACGGTGCGGTTTCAAAATTATTGAAAGACGGCAGTAAAATAACCATCGTGGATAAGGATAAATTGTTTACAGAAAAAAAATAAATTCGTTGCCATATATTTTACACATAGAGTCAACATCAACTGTATGTTCAGTTGCATTATCTGATAGCGACCAATTATTGACAATTAAAGAGTTAAATAATGGTTATACGCATGCTGAAAATTTACATCTATTTATTCAAGATGTTTTATTAGAGGCTTGTATTGAAGCAAAACAACTTAGTGCAATTTCTGTTAGTACTGGTCCTGGTTCATATACAGGTTTACGAATAGGATACGCTTCAGCTAAAGGATTAGCTTACGCCTTGAATATTCCTTTAATTAGTGTGAGCACCCTACAAGCCTTAACAACTTTAGCAATAGAGCAAACAAAAGCTGATGCATTGTACTGCCCTATGATAGATGCTAGGCGAATGGAGGTTTATTATGCACTCTATAACAAGTCTCTTAAAGAAGTTCTTCCCGTAAATCCATTAATATTATCAGAAGAAAGTATAAAGCAATTTAATATAGATAAACCTATTTATTTTTTTGGCGATGGTATGCCTAAAGCAAAAGAATTACTAATCACATTGTCATCCGCATTTTTTATAGAAAATATAGTTTCCAGCGCAAAAGCATTAATTCCATTTGCTTATCAAAAATTTGTTCAGCAAGATTTTGACGATATAGCATATGCAGAACCTATGTATTTGAAAGAATTTTATTTTGCTGTGTCTAAAAAATAATTAGTTACTTTATAGCATGAACAGTAAGATTGCTTTCGTTATTAACCCAAATGCAGGTGTAAAAAAGAAGATAAATATTCAAAATTTTATCATTGAGCATTTTCCAAAAGACATTCATTACGACTTTCTAATTTGGGAAGATAAAAATGACTTTGAAACTATTAAGCAACAAATCGTAAAAAACAACTATTCTATTTTAGTAGCTTGTGGTGGTGACGGAACTGTGAATCAAGTATCATCGGTGGTTGTTAATACTCCTATAGCTTTAGGTATTTTACCATTAGGTTCTGGTAATGGTTTAGCACGAAGTAATAAAATCCCTATGGATTTAAAACAAGCTTTAGCTGTTATAGCAAAAGGTGCGGTTCGGAAAATCGATTCTGCCTTAATAAATGGTATTCCTTATTTTTGCACTGCAGGTGTTGGTTTTGATGCTTTGATAGCTAATTGTTTTGCCACTAGCACCAAACGAGGCTTAGCTACTTATATTAATACAACAATTAAAGAATTTTTTAATTATAAGTCTAATCATTACTCCATTGTAGTTGATGGCGTAAAAACAAACGTCGATGCTTTTTTAATAACTATTGCAAATGCTGGTCAATGGGGCAATGATGTTTACATAGCACCTGGAGCAAAACTAGACGATGGTTTATTAAGAGTTAGTATTTTAAAACCATTTTCAAAACGCTCTATTCCAGCTATTGGATTAAAATTATTTTTTAAAAAAATAGATACTTCTAATCATTTTATGGCCTTAGTTGGTAAAAAAATTGAAATAGAATTTAATAACGAATTACCAGTTCATTTTGATGGTGAACCTATTTTGGTAAAAAATAAACTCAACATTGAAGTTGTTCCTTTATCATTAAATGTAGTTTGTTAAGCTGTAACTAAAAAATACACTAAACCAATAGCAGCTAGAGTCATCAATATTAATGTAATAAATCCTAATGTATTTGAAAGCATAGAGTTAGTATGCTCCTTCATTATTTTTTTATTATTTGCTATATGTAAAATAATGGCAATCATAATTGGTGCTGTTAATCCATAAGAAATAGCCGAATACAATAACGCTTTAATTGGACTAATTCCAAAAAAATTGAGCGATAATCCTACTAATAAAGATATAATTATTGAAACATAAAAAGGCTTTGCTTGATTAAATTTATTATCTAATCCAGCTTGCCAACCAAAGGTTTCTGCTAACATATAAGATTGTGAGCCAACTAAAACAGGTATAGCTAACAAACCTGTTCCTAATACCCCTAATGCAAAAATTAAATATGTAAAATTACCAGTTAAAGGTTCTAAAGCTTTAGCTGCCTGATCTACCGTATCTATCTGGGTAATTCCAGCAGGAAATAAAACGCTGCCTGCTGTTAATATGATAAAGAACATTACTAAATTTGATAGAAACATACCAATGTTAACGTCTGTCTTCATATTACTAAGAATTACTTTGTAAACAATATTTTTTTGTTTGCTATGGGCTATATCTTCTGCCTCCATAGTTGTTTGCCAAAAAAATAAATAAGGAGATATGGTCGTGCCAAGCAAGGCTACTATAATTGAAAAAAAAGCTTTATCAAATTTAAAAGTTGGAATGAATGTGTTAAAGATTACTAGACTCCAATCTTGTTTCACCATAAATGGAACTACCATATATAGCAATAAGGAAAGGCAAAGCCATTTTAAAATGTTTGCAATTTTTTGATAAGAATAATTAATAATCACGAATATAAGGATGGCAGTGAATACAATACAAAACGTATATATAGGAATTACAGGAATTAACATATTTGCCACAGCTCCCATTCCTTGAATGTCCGCCCCGATATTTAAGGTAATCGCAGGGAAACTAAAAAATAACATTGTATATAATAATGTTTTAGAATAGTGTTGTTTTAATGTGACAGTTAATCCTTGAGAAGTAACAATACCAATGCGCGCGCACATCCCTTGAACAGCTGCCATCAATGGATAAGTAAATAAGGCTGTCCATAAGGTAGAAAGACCAAACTGAGCGCCAGCTTGAGAATAGGTAGCAATTCCAGAAGGATCATCATCACTAGCTCCTGTGATTATTCCAGGCCCTAGTTGTTTCCAAAACCGAGTAAATTTATTTGATTTTTTTTTAACTGCTTTCATTTTAAATCGGCTTTTAAATCTAATTAAATTAAAAGCCAGAGTGAAAATAAAATCAGTGCTATTTCTTATAATGATATGTGCTTAATATCACTATCCGTCTCTAATACAACTTAAAATATGCTTTGGCTTGTAGGGCAATTTCATTGCCATAAGCTAAAGAGGCAGTAGCTGCTGGAGAAGGAGAATTAATTACATGCATAGAATGTCCCTGATATTCAATTTTAAAATCATCTAACATATCGCCTTCTGGCCCTAAAGCCATCGCTCTAATACCACAACGAGCTGGTTCTATATCATCCATTTGTAAATCTGGAATAAGTTTACGCAAACGATTTAAAAAATAAGTTTTACTAAAGGCACCTCGATATTCATCTAATCCAAAACGCCAATGCTTTTTGAAAAATCTCCAAGTTCCTTTAAAACCAAATGCTTCAAAGGTATCTTTAAAACTAAATGCTGTTTTACTATAACCTTCTCTATCAAACACAAATACGGCATTTGGTCCACACTCTACACCTCCTTTGATCATGCGCGTAAAATGTACGCCTAAAAAAGGAAATTGTGGATTAGGTACAGGATAAATTAAGTTCTTCACTTTGGCCCTACCCTTTTCTGTTAAGTCATAATAATCTCCTCTAAAACCTACAATTGCCGAATCGGTTTTTACATGATCCTTTTTTGTGATTCTGTCGGCTTGCAATCCAGCACATGAAATTAAATATTTGCAATTAAAAGTTCCTTTTTCAGTAACGACATCTGTATTATCTCCTTTATTAATAAAATCAATCACTTTATGTTCTGTCAATACTTTGCTTCCATTGTTCTTTGAGTGTATTAATTCTACATACTTGCGCGCAACGTCTGTATAATCAATAATACCTGTGCAGGGCACCCAAATTCCGGCAATACCTTGGCAGTGTGGTTCAATTTCTTTGATGCGCTTTGCATCAATTATTTCAATACCTTCCACTCCATTAGCAACTCCATTAGCAAAAACTTTATGCATATGAGCCAACTCGCTTTCTTCAGTAGCAACAATTATTTTACCACATATATCATGAGGAATATCATGTGTTTTTACAAAGTCTATTAATTCTCTACGTCCTTCAACACATTTAATAGCTTTATATGAGCCTGGTTTGTAGTAGATACCCGAATGAATAACGCCTGAGTTATGTCCTGTTTGATGTGAAGCGACTTCTTTTTCCTTTTCTAAAACCAAGATAGTTTTTGTAGGGTGATGAGATTGCAGTTTGTAAGCGGTTGCTAAACCAACAATACCTCCTCCAACAATAATTATATCATAATGTGTTGTGCTCATTTTAAAAATTCTAAATTTGTCAAAAATACTAATTTTATAGTTGAAATTTGTGAAAGTTATAAAAGTTACAAGATGTAAAAACAGTAACTTTCTAAATTTTAAATTTTATAATTTCTAAACAAATGTAATATGAAAATAATTTGCATAGGTCGTAATTACGCAGAACATGCTAAAGAATTAAATAATGCTATTCCTTCTGAGCCAGTATTTTTTATGAAACCTGATACGGCTTTATTAAGGGATGGCGAAGCTTTTTATTATCCTGATTTTACAAAAGATTTGCATCACGAAATTGAAATTGTGATTAAAATAAATAAGGTAGGTAAACATATCGATCCTCAATTTGCTCATAAATATTATGATGAAATAGGACTTGGTATTGATTTCACTGCTAGAGATTTGCAATCTATTGCTAAAGAAAAAGGGTTACCTTGGGAAAAAGCAAAAGCTTTTGATGGTTCTGCACCACTTGGTAAATTCGTTAATAAATCAACATTAGGAAATTTAGCAGATATTAATTTTGAATTAAAAATAAATGGTCAGTCTCGTCAAGTTGGAACAACAAAAGATATATTGTTTAGCTTCGATAATATCATTTCGTATGTATCAAAATTTGTGACGCTTAAAGTAGGTGATTTAATTTATACAGGAACACCATCTGGTGTAGGCCCAGTAAATATTGGAGATAAACTACAAGGATATATAAATGGCGATTTGTTTTTAGAATTTGAGGTGAAGTAATTATTCTTTAAAAAGCTTTATCGATTTTCCAGAATTATTTAAATTTCTTAAAAAATATATACCATTAGTTAATATTGAAAAATCTTGTTTTTCAATATTTGTACCGATATAGATGATCTGTCCTAAATTATTTGTTAATTCAAATTTATTGTTTTTCAAACTTGAATCTAATAAAATAAATGATGAGAAAGGGTTAGGATAAATTTTAGCTTTGTAGGTTTGTTGTAATTCATTTATACCGACTGTTGAACTGCAAAATGAACCAGAACCAACAAGTGTTGTCATTTCTGTACACAAATAATTATAATTATTAATATCAGTTGCTGTCATAGAAGTAATTAACAAATCATTTGTTTCTAATGGATCAATTAATAAATTGTAAAATTCTTCTTTGCCATAATCAAATCTTATTAATTTGTAATCACTATTTCTCATGGCTTTTCCATCTGCAGAATCAGTTATTAATTTAAATATTTCGCAAAAAGCCCAAGGCCTAACGCTTGTTCCAGTATTTTTAATTATAGGAAATAAACTTTTACTATCTATTGGTTTAGAACTTGGTATTTGAGTTGGCCATGCTGTGTATTTAAATAAATCTAATACAGTTGCAAAAATATCAGTTGTGTTAACTAATGCATCACTAGTTCTTCCCTGATTTACAACTGACGGTCCTGCTATTATAAAAGGTACATGCACTCCGTATTGATAAACAGTTCCTTTTGCTTTAGTTAAATCAGCTATTTGTGCGGTTCGAGCAGTTTGACCATTATCACCTATAAAAATAACATCAGTGCTATCCATTTTATGCATCACACTCAACGAGTCAAATAATCTTCCAATTTCAGTATCCATTGCTTGTACCATAGCTTTAAAATAAGCTTTTGGATTAGCATTAATATTTGGTGTTGTTCCCGATAATGTTGTAAATGTGTGTAAAGCCAAAGGTGGTAAATGCAAAGGTTCGTGAGGCGCATTAAATGCTAACCATAAAAAAAAGGGTTGTGATGGATTTAATGATTTTAACCAAGAGATTGAATTATTTACATTTTCAGTTGTTGCATAATTTGTGCAGTTGCTTGCTACGCCATTAGTATATTTAGTCCAATTTGTATAACTAGGTAATTGACCTATAAATGGACCTTCAAAGCGATCGTAACCCATTATATTTGGATTTAATAAATTAGAAGCTGGAGCAGGCTGATGTAAATGCCACTTACCAATATCGGCTTTTGCAATATTTGAATTATATTTTTTAAGTAACCGAGGAATCGTTATTTCTGATGTATCTAATTGATTAGATCCTCCAGTTCCACCTACAATCCCTCCCACTCCGGTTCTAAAACTGTACCTACCTGTTAATATCCCTGATCGAGTTGCTGAGCAAACTGGATTTGACATCGCGTTTTTAAAACGGACTCCTTTACTTAATAATGATTTTATGTTTGGAACATAAACTGTATCAGGTCCAACATCTTCATTATAACTAAAATAATCAGTTCCTAAATCATCAGCAATAATTAATAATACATTACGTTGAGAAAAAATACTTGAAGTAAAAATAAATATATAGCAGGCAACAAATAAAGCTTTCATAAACGACGATGTTAAAAAAATTATTTTCTTAAATATATTTGACAGCCTATTGATTTCGTTTCTCTTTCAGTGACTTCTTTACCATTTAGTAATTCTTCAACAGCATTGGATACAAAATGAGTTTTTACTTTTTCGGGTTCCATACCATTGTCGTCAATTGCGCCATTATATTTTACAATCCAATTTCCATTTATTTTCCAAATAACGAAAGCATGAGGTGTTTTTTGAGCCTTAAAATTTTTTGCAACAACTTGAGTTCCGTCAAATAAATAAGGAAAATTAAAATGTTCCTTATTTGATTTCTGTCGCATTTTCCTATAGGTGTCTTCTTCGTAGCTAATTGTGTCCGTTGAACTAATGGCAATTAAAGGAACCCCTAATGCTTTGTATTTTGAATTCATTTCATTAAATCTTTGTGGATACAATTTAGCAAACGGACAATGATTACAAGTAAAAATGATAATGAAGCCTTTAGCATCAGGATAATTACTTAATGACACTTGTTTTCCATCTATATTTTGTAATTTAAAATCAGTAACAATTTGTTCATTATCAGCATTAGTATAACCACAAACCATTGCGGATGATAAAACTACAACGACAAATATTATTATTTTATTAAATACAAATTTCATATACATTTTAATTAAAAAAATGATCACGAAAGAATTGACATTACTGTTTTATGAATTTTTTAATGGTAGTTAATTTTGTAGCATCATCTGTTAATTCTATAAAATATATTCCTGCTGCTAAACTACTTATATCTAATCCTCTTTCTAATTCTGGACGCGGTAACATAAATAATGTTTTACCTACAGCGTTTGTAATTCTTATATAATATGCCTGCATTGTAGGGTCAACAAAAGACACAAATAACTTATCGTTAGCAGGATTTGGATATAAAAAAAAGTCTTTACCATTTTTTTGATATTGAGTAATTCCTGTCGGAGCACTTTGATCTTTTACTACAAATTGGCCCATCATTCCTTCATCTTCGTGCAAGGAAATATGACAATGAAACATAAATGGATGTATACTATCGGCATAATCATCAAACTTGGCAATAAATTTAACTACACTTGGTGTTCCACCTCCACCCCCTGGACCAGGTCCAGCTCCAGTTGCACCGGGCACAACTACCACATCTTTCCAACCAGCTTGAGCAGCAGCAGGAGCAACACCATTAACTGAAATGATATTAAATTCTACATCATGAATGTGAAATGGATGAGTAAAAACTCCTGAATTAGTTATTTGCCAAATCTCTGTGTTGTTTAATGGAACATTATAATCTATTTGATTAATGTTAAATAATTTATGATTGATGATAAATGCATTTGGTCCTAAAATAGTTGTACTAGTTACACCAGCACTATCACTAATGGTTACAGATCTAGTAATTGCTGCATTAGCAGAACTCAATAAAGTATTGGTTCGTAAGGCAGTTGGAATGGTTGTAATAGGATTAGGATTAGTTGTTTGCGCAACCACATTTAAATGCACCATCACAAAATCTTTTTTGCCTAAGTAATTTGCAAATGGTCCATTTGGAAAATTCTCGCTACCCGCTACAAAATTTGCTAAAGTTGAATTGTAGGCTTTTAAATCAAATGATTGTCCTGACTGACCATTAAAACTTACTAATATTTCAATGCGTTCACCTGGATGTAATTCATAACGCGTTACTGATACAGGAGCATTTAATAATCCGCCATCACTAGTTATAACTGAAAAACTTCTATTGTCGCTAAATCCAATATTATAAGCTCTTTCAATAGCCCATTTAAAATTCTGAAACGAACAATTTGAGCAGGGACATTGCATTTTGCTCTTAATGTTCCATTCACCAACATACTGTCTCCATAAGGAACCACACTAAATTGATTTGAAGCTGTGAAGTCTCTATCTGTCAAAACTAATGGAATATCATCAACTCCATAAGTTCTGGGAAGTGCTAAAGCTCTTTCAACTGGATCTCTAACAATAATTAAACCTCCAAGACCTTTTGTAATTTGATCCATAGTCATTTCATGAAGGTGTGGATGATACCAATATGTTGCAGCATCGTTGCTTACTTTCCAATATGGTTTCCATATAGTACCAGGAGGAATTACTTGATGAGGACCACCATCCATTACTGCTGGCAAATGCATTCCATGCCAGTGTATAGTTGTCGAGTCATTTAAATAATTATGAACATTAAAATGTACTGAATCTCCTTTTTGAATAAAAATGGTTGGTCCCCAAAAATTACCATTAATACCCCCAGTAATAGTCTGATTGCCTGTATTTACAATTTGTCTAAAGGTATCTTTAACTGCTAAATTAAAATTGTTTCCAGATAAAGTATCTGGTATCCAAAGCGTATTATAAGATTGAGCATTAGTTTTACTACTTATAAAAAATATACTAATGATAGTGATAAATAATTTAGTTTTCATGATGCTATAATTAAATATTAAATAAATGATAATTCGAAAGTAATGATTAATTTAAAACATTAAATAATATATGAGATTAATATCTATTATTTTGAGGTAAAGTAAAATATTATAAAAATTGAAATTCTTATTAAATGATTAACTTTACTTAATATATAAAGTACTATGAAAAAAATAAATGTTGCCATTAATGGCTTCGGACGCATTGGACGCGTTTTTTTTAGAATTGCATTTGAAAATCCTAATATTAATATTATTGCTATTAATGACATTACCGATTCTGAAACTTTAGCGCATTTATTAAAATACGATTCTGTTCACCGAAAATTTAATGGGGAGGTGAAACATGATGCGAACCATTTATATGTAAATGGAAAAGAAATTAAAATATTTGCTTCTAAAGATCCTGAAAATTTGCCTTGGAAATCATTAGATATAGATATTGTAATTGAATCAACGGGGTTATTTTTAGATAAAGTCTCTGCTCAAAAGCACTTAAATGCTGGTGCTAAAAAAATTATATTATCAGCTCCCGCTAAAGACGATGATATTAAAACTATTGTTTTAGGAGTTAATGATTATTTATTAACGAAAGAAGATGTTATTGTTTCTAATGCATCTTGCACCACTAATTGCGCGGCACCGATGCTTAAGGTTTTAAAACAATGGGGCATTGAAGAGGCTTATATTACAACAGTTCATTCTTACACTGGCGATCAACGCCTACATGATGCACCACATAAAGATTTGAGAAGAGCTCGTGCTGCAGCAATGAGTATTATTCCTACTAGCACTGGTGCAGCTAAAGCCTTAGGTAAAATTTTTCCTGATTTAGAGGATAAATTAGGTGGTTGTGGTATGCGTGTTCCTGTGCCAGATGGTTCATTAACAGATATTACCTGCGTGCTAACTCAATATCCAAGTGTTGAGCAAATTAATGAAGCATTTTTAAAGGCAGCGAACTCTGATTTAAAAAATATTTTAGAATATACAGAAGATCCTTTAGTTTCAATTGATGTTATTGGAAATACGCACTCTGTTGTATTTGATTCTGACTTTACAAGTGTTGTTGGTAATCTAGTTAAAATAATTGGATGGTATGATAATGAATTTGGTTACAGCAGTCGCTTAGTAGATCTTGTTTTAAAAATGGGAAATTTATAAAACAGATTAAATCAAAAAAAAGCCATATCATTAGACATGGCTTTCTTTTAAAATATAAAACTTAAACTAGCTTAATGTACAAGCTTTTGTTGATACATAAGTTCCGCTAGAAGTAGTTTGAGTTGATACATCTGTTTTTGGACAAACAACATTAGCATCTCCGCTTGAAACTGCATCCATTGACGTTACATCAGTTCCAGTATTACCATAAGCATTACCGTTATATGTTTGAGTAGTTGTACAAGTACAAGTTTTAGCTTTGCTACAAGAAGCAAAAGACACTGCGATAAACGCAACTGCAATTAATGTGATTTTTTTCATTTTTTATGTTTTTTTAAATGTTTTTAAAAAGTTTTTTATGAACTGACTAACTTAACGTACAAGATTCTGTTGATGTACTATTACCGTTAGTAGTTGTTCTTGTTTTAGGACAAGCTATATTTGCACTACTGCTTCCAATATTGTCATAAGTAGTTACGTCTGTAATAGTTGAATTACCAGACGTATAAGTGCAAGTACAAGTTTTAGCTTTGCTACAAGAAGCAAAAGATACTGCGATAAAAGCAGCTGCAATTAATGTGATTTTTTTCATGTTTGATTTTTTTTAAAATTTATAATAATTAAAAGTAACATTTTTTAGTATTCAAAACAAAATTTTTTAATTAATAAGCATGTGATTTTAAACATTGGTTGGTTTAAAACAACTTATATACCTCTAAATATGTTTTGGTTTGAAATTGAAACTCTGATTTGCATTAATTTTTCTAATTTGCTGGTAAAACTTTGGCTTTACATTCACCAAATCCTACACGTATGTTTTCATTCTGGCAGTATCCGCGTAAAATAACAGTATCATGATCATTAATAAACTTTCGTTCACTTCCATCATTCAGTTTTAATGGTTTCGTTCCTTTCCAGCTAAGTTCCATCATACTGCCATATTCATGTGGTTCTGGACCGCTAATTGTACCACTTCCCATCATGTCACCAATATTAACATTACAACCATTAATGGTATGATGCGCCAATTGTTGCTCCATTGTCCAATACATATATTTGTAATTAGAATTACAAATAACGGTTTCGGAACTATTTTCAGGCATAATAGCTACTTCTAGTTTTATATCAATATTCTTATTTCCTCTGTATTCTAAATAAGGGAACACTTTAGGTTCTTGAGTATATCCTTTTGTTCTGAATGGTTCTAAAGCATCCAACGTTACAACCCAAGCAGAAATTGTACTTGCAAAGTTCTTTGATAAAAATGGCCCTAATGGAATATATTCCCATGTTTGAATATCTCTTGCACTCCAATCATTAAATAAAACCATTCCAAAAATATAATCATCAGCTTTTTCAGTACTAATACTTTCTCCTAAAGTTGTTGATTTCCCTACAATATAAGCTGTTTCCAATTCAAAGTCTAATAATTTACTAGGTCCAAATGTTGGGAATTCAGAATCGGCAGGTTTTTGTTGACCTTTTGGGCGATGAAATGTATGTCCGCTCACACAAATGCTTGATCCACGACCATGATAACCAACTGGAATGTATTTCCAATTTGGCATTAACGCATTTTTTGGATCTCTAATCATCGTGCCAATATTTGTTGCATGATCAATACTGCTATAAAAATCTGTATAATCGCCTACTTTAACAGGTAATAAGTTTTCTACATCTTTTAACTGCAAGAATGAAGCAGTGTATTTTTGATTAATATCCTTATTACTTTCTTTAAATAGTTCTATAATTTCTAATCGAACTGCTGAAGTAACTGTTTTACCTAATGCAATAAAATCGTTTAAATACAGATTAGTTAAAGTTGATTTATCAAATCCTTTAATACTTGAAAAAGCACCTAAATCAGCCAAAACAGACAAATCAACTATAGTATCTCCAATTCGAGTTGAGACAGATATATGTTGTGTTTTAAGGTGTTTAATAATCCCAAAAGGAATGTTTTGAATCGAAAAATCAGAATCTGCTGAAATAGATATCCAGCTTTTTGCTAAAGAGTTCATGTGTAAAATATTTTGCACGAATATACTCTCATTAAAGTTAAAATAAAAAAAGAAATGATGACTTAATTTGCTATTATTTCAATTGTTCAATAATGGCTTCAATACTCATACCGTCAGCCTCAGCTTTATAATTACGAATAATCCGATGTCTTAAAATAGAATTAGCAACCGCTTTCACATCTTCAATATCTGGACTATATTTTCCATTAATTACAGCATGACATTTCGCTCCTAGCACCAAAAACTGTGATGCTCTTGGTCCTGCGCCCCATGCCAAATATTTTTTAGTCACATCAGCGCTAAACTCAGAATTTAAACGTGTTTTATTTACCAATTTTACAGCATATTCTAATACGTTATCGGCTACAGGTATTTTACGTATTAAGTTTTGGAAAAAAATAATTTCTTCACCAGAAATAATTTTATTTAATTCTACTTTTTTATCGGTAGTTGTGTTTTTAACTACTTCTAATTCTTCGGCAAAGCTCGGATAATCTAACCAAACATTAAACATAAAACGATCGAGTTGAGCTTCCGGTAAGGGATATGTTCCTTCTTGCTCAATAGGATTTTGTGTTGCTAATACAAAAAAGGGATTTCCCAATTCGTATTTTTTGCCAGCAGCTGTTACGCAACGTTCCTGCATGGCCTCTAATAAAGCGGCTTGCGTTTTAGGTGGCGTACGGTTAATTTCATCTGCTAATACTATATTAGCAAATAAAGGTCCTTTAATGAATTTAAAATTACGGTGTTCATCTAATATCTCTGAACCTACTATATCGCTTGGCATTAAATCCGGTGTAAATTGTATTCTACTAAACGATAAACCTAATACATCTGATATAGTATTAACCAATAAAGTTTTTGCTAATCCAGGAACTCCTACCAATAAGCAATGCCCTCTACAAAAAATAGAGATCAATACATTTTTAATGGTGTCATTTTGACCAACTATCACTTTTGCTATTTCAGTATTCAGTTCTTTATATTTTACTACAAAGGCATCTATTGCTTCAACATCGTTTTTATATTCCATGGTCTTAATTTAAAAAATAAAATTCTTAATAATTACGGATTGATTGTCCAATTATATTCTAGTTTGCATGTATTGAATTCATTATCAATTTTTATATACGTGTTTTTTGATTTTTTAGCAATCCAATCTGTAATAGCAGTTTTTTGATGAGCGAAAGTTGCCATGTTTAATAATTTTATATAGTCATCCTTCATGTTTGCCTTATGTGGTTCGGTTCGTGACTTCAAATATAAAATTCTCCATGCTTGTTTTGCATCAGCCCCTGTATATTGAATAACAGGACTCACATCTCCTACTTTCATTTCATTTTCAAACATAAAAACTAGTTTTGGATCCATTTGACCAACATCTTCTAATTCCCATTTAATACTGTTAGTTGCAGGGTTTAATAATAAACCGCCATTTTGTTTCGTATCATTATCATCGCTATATTTTAAAGCAGCATCTTTAAATGAAATTTCACCATTTAAAATTTTAGTTCTAATCGTATCTATTTGTTGTCTGGCTTTAAATACATCTGCTGATGATACCTTAGGAGACATTAAAATGTGGCGAACATCAACTGATTCTCCTTTACGAGCAACTAATTGTATAAAGTGAAAACCATACGTTGTACTAAATATTTCAGATACTTCGCCTGCTTTTAATCTGAATGCTACGGCTTCAAATTCTGGAACAAATTGGCCACGCATAACTGATTCGTAGCGTCCGCCATTTTTTGCTGAACCTGGATCTTCGCTATACAAAGCTGCTAATACGCTCATGCTTTCACCTTTTAATACACGCTGTCTGTATACTTCCAATTGTTCCCTTACCTGCGTTTTTTCTTCGTCAGTTACAGGAGGATTTTTAACAAGATGCCCAATTTCTAATTCCGAATTCACTAAAGGTAAACTATCAATTGGCACTGAATTAAAAAAGGTACGTACTTCGTTGGGTGTTAATTTTGTATCTCCTGTAATTTTTTGTTGCATTTTTTGAGCCATTAATTGATTTTTGACATCATCTCTTAACTCATCTTTAAATACTGAAATTCTTTTTCCGTAAAACTCTTCAAATTTTTCTTCACTACCAAGCATTCCTACATAGTATTGAATACGACGATTTAACTCTCCATCAACTTCACCATCAGAAACTGTAATACTGTCTCTATCCGCTTGCGCCAATAATAATTTTTGAAATAATAAATCTTCAAATACTTTACATTTTGAATAATTTGATTTTTCCTTTTCTTTTTGCTGCAATAAAGTAGTTTCAACCTCAGATAATAATAAAGGGTTTTTACCAATAATAGCAATTACTTTATCTAAAATTTGTGGTTGAGCAAAGCTTATCGATGATAATAATAAGAAGGATATTAAGAGTTTAAAGTTCATTTTACTAAATTAATTATAAATTTCTAATTCTTTGTTTGTTTTAGCTTTATCAAAAAAATCTTTTTTAATAGTTGAAATTAATTGTTGTTTTCGCTGATTAATCAACATATTTTTTATGTTATTCTTCTCAAAGTTTATTGGAGAAAGTGTGTTTTTAGATTTTATATCTATAATTTTGAGAAAGTAATAGCTGGTTTCATCGGTAAATTCGAATATTTTACCATTTTGTAGACTGTAATCAGGAACTTCTTTCAATTGATTGATTTCTTTTTTTAAATCATCAAACATTAACCAAGTATTGTCATTCATGTAATAATTATTAGCAAATTGCACACACATTATTTTTAATTGTTCAGCATCTTTAGCATTAGTTGAATAACAGAGTTTTTTTAATTTTTCGATGTTGGGAATATTATTGGGTGTTTTTACATATAACACTTTAACAATATTATTTTTCAATAAAAAACTTTGAGAATTAGCATAATAGTAAGCTTCAATTTGGTCATTAGTCACGAGCGTATCTAATTTATCGTTTATGAGCTTTGATTGAAATTTAAAGGTAATTAATTCTTTCTTGTATGCTTCTAATTCCTTATCAATATTGAGTTCATCGTCGGTTAAATAATTTAATGCTTGCTGATAAAATACTTCGTTATCAGCCCATTTAGTAATATATGCTTTTGTATAAGCTGAACTATCTTTTTGAGGTAAATTTCTCAATATATTTTCTATATCAGATGAGTATAATAATTCATTATTAACTTTTGCAATAACTTTTCCTTCATTTGATGTTGTATTGTTTTGTTTATTGCAAGCAAAAATTAGCGCCATACATAGCACCACTCCTACTCTATATTTTATATTATTGATTGTTTGCACTGGTAAAAAAAGAAAAGGCTGTAGCATTTATTGTTACAGCCTTTTCTAAACTATTTTTTAATTTATTTAATTGTATTTAATACGTCTTCATTTACTTTCACAACATATTTGTTTTTCAAATATGCTAACCATTCTTTTTCTAAATAATTTTGGTAATCTGCAGTAATCATTCCTTTAGCTTCGGCTATAGTTTTAGGTGTTTTAGGTAATACCTTATTCACAACTAAAACAGTTACTTTATTATCCTTAGCATCTTTAATATCAGTAGCAGAAACTCCTTGTTTCCAATTTGCATCTACATCTTTATTTTCACCTTTAAGGTAAGTAATACTTTCAGAAGCTAAGTTTAATTGAGATGTCTTATTAATAGCATCTACAATTTCTTTTTCTGATTTATTTTTCTTTAATAAAGCTCTAACTTCTTTAGCTATTTTTTCATCAGCGCATTTATAGGTTGTAACTTCAGCGCGTTCTTCCCATAAATAGTTGTTTTTGTTTTTTTCATAATACGCTTTTAAACCAGCAGTATCTTTTACGGCTTTACTCCAAACTTTTTGATCAGTTAAATCAAATAATAAAATACCATCTCGGTATTCTTTCAATAAATTTTTAAAATCAGAGTATTTAGATTCTAAATTAGCATCTTCAAAATTAATAACGCTTTCGTCTACAAACTCTTTGTAAGACTGTTGTAGGAACATATTATTGTCCATTTTAGGACGAGCTGTTTGATGAGTTTCAATATATTTTGCAAAATCATTTTGAGTAAATTTCTTAGCACCTAAATTAAATAACTCTTTATTACCTAATTTATCTGCTTTTTTAGCTTCCCATTTTCCTTGATAAGCAGTTGAATCAATCACTTTCAAAAATTCATTTTTAGCAATCAAGTTTTCTTTAAACGCATTATCTTTTTTCACTTTTGCAATTAAAGATGTTCGTCCGGCTTGAGTTCGAGAATCTTTACCAATACGCTGTTTCAAATCGCCTTTCATTTCATCAAATGAAGCTAAGCCTTTTCTATCAATACGTTTCACAATATGCCAACCGTAGTTAGTTGTAAATGGTTCGCTATAATCACCATTCGCTTTTAAAGCGAAGGCTGCTTTTTCAAATTCAATTGGCATGCGACTGCTTCCAAACCATTGTAATTGTCCACCTTTTTCAGCACTTGGTTTATCATCAGAAAACTGACGAGCTAAATCTTCGAACTTATCGCCAGCTTTTAGTTTTGTGTAAATTTCATCAATTTTTGTTTTCAAATTAGCTTTTTCTTTCTCACCAGCATCTTTAGGAAATTTAACCATAATGTGAGCTGTTAAAATTTCTCCTTGGCTTGGGCGTTTATCAGCTACTTTAATAATATGGTAACCAAAACGTGTACGAACTGGCATACTAATATCTCCTACATTTGTTTTAAATGCAGCATTTTCAAAAGGATATACCATTTGCAATGAAGTGAAATAACCTAAATCTCCACCATTTTCTTGAGCAGAAGGGTCTTCAGAGGTTTTCTTAGCTGCATCTGCAAATTTATCAGCGCCAGAAATAATTGTTGAAGCTATATTTTTAACTGATTCTAATTTCGCTTTAAAATTAGTGCTATCATTTTTAGTAGATGTTTTAGATAATCCTAATGAACTTTTCTTTAATAAATTTTCATACTCCGTTAATTTAGCGGCTGTTGGATTTTTACCCATCAAAGCATCTCTAATTATTATTAAACGTGTATAAGCCTCAATCGTGTCTTTTGGTAATGCATCTTCAGAAAGACGCAATAAAATATGAGCTGCTTTTATTTCTGTTTTCATTCGCTCATAAGCTTCATTTAATAAAGCCTCATTAACGTTTTTGTCTGTTAAATAAGGCGCTGCCAATTGTTTGCGATATCCGTTTAACTCTGTTTTGAAAGCAGAATTGGTATCTAAGCCATTTGCTTCTGCTTCAAATACTTTCATTTTAAATGTTGAAAATAAATCAACATATTCTTTCACTGATTTTTGTTCTTTATTAACTTCTTTGCCGCTATTTTTTTTGTAAACATTTTCGAATTCGCTTTTGTATACGGCTTTATCGTTGATGTTCATAATAACTGGTTCGCTTGTTTGCGCCATTGAAGAGAGGCTAACTGCAGATAACGTTAAAAATCCGAGGGTACTTTTTTTCATATACTTCTGTTTATTATTTTTAAGGATAGCAAATTTAACATTTATTTTTAATGGCTATATATTAAGATATAGTCATCTTTTTTATTTTATAATTTCTTCGAGTTTAGCATCTAAATCAGCACCTCGAAGGTTTTTAGCAATAATTTTCCCTTCTTTATCTAACAATAAATTTTGAGGAATACTTGTGATACCAAATAATTTACCCGCATCGTTACCCCAACCTTTAAGGTCGCTTACTTGAGTCCAAGTTAATTTATCAGCTGCAATAGCTTGTACCCATTTATCTTTTACTTGATCGAAGGATACTCCAAATACAGTAAATCCTTTGTCTTTATATTTATTATATGCAGCCACTACATTTGGATTCTCGCCGCGGCAAGGACCGCACCAGCTAGCCCAAAAATCAACTAATACATATTTTCCTTTAAAATCATGTAAGTTTATCATTTTACCTTCAGGTGTAGCTTGCGAAAAATTAGTCGCTTCATAACCAATAGTAGAACCGCGCATTTGAGAGATCTTTTCTTGAGCTAATTTTCCAAATTTTGTATTTAAAATACTTTTATCTAATAAACCCACTACACGCTCTAATTCCTCAATTGGTGCTTGAGAATTTTGATTATTAAAATATATTGCATAAGCACTCACAGGAGATTTTGAATGAGCTTTGATAAATCCCTCCATGGCGTTTTTTCGTTCAACATCCAAGGCTTGGTATTCTGATACTTTAATGTTCATGGTTGCGTTATCGCCCTTAGCTTTTGCATCGTTATAGGCATTTACAATAGCTTGTTGATTAGCACCAAAACTTTGCATTAGGGTATTGTATTCGATGTAATCCTTTTGTGTTGGTCCTCCATCCACTATAGCAAATGGTAAACTATCTATATTGGCAGTGATGTTGATTTTACCAGCATCTACAAAGAAAATTAAATTTGGTTGATCGTTTACATTAGCTGTTTTAGTAATCCAATACATATTTGGCTCTGGACTTTTTCCTGTAAAGGTAAATTTACCAGCTTTTAGTTTTATACTATCAGTAAAGGTTTTATTATCCCATTTATGATGTATATAAGTTTTAGCATTTTCATTCACTTGTCTAAGTGAGCCATTGATTGTAAAACTAAAAGGCGTTTGTGCATTTGAAACTAAAGCAGAACAGCCTAGTAATAAGAGAATTGATTTTACCATATTTAAATATTTAACGGGTAAATGTAGTTTTTTATTATTAAACATAAGAAAATGGATTAGTTAAAAAATGAAAAAATTTGGTAAAGAAAATGTTGAATCTTAATTTAACGTTTTAAAAAATACTTATGTTGATAAACAACTTTCATCTATCTTTTAACATATTCTCTTATACCACAATAGGATTGACAATCAAGATGTTTGAATCATTAATTGTTAAATAATGATTAACTAAATGTCATTTTTATTCACAATTGCTTGTTACAATGCTATTTTAGTTTATTTTTGTCTCCGAAAAGTAAGTGACCACCCTATAAGAGGATAACTGTTCTGGTTATAACCGCCTTAAACCACTTACAGAAACTAAAAAACATTTAAACCCCAAAAAAATGAAAAAAATTTTACTAAGTTTATCATTAGTGACAGTAGCTTTAGCAGGTAAAGCGCAAACGTGTTCTGATTTATTTATTTCTGAATATGCAGAAGGAAGTGCGAATAATAAAGCTATGGAGTTTTATAACCCAACAGGAACTGCAATTAACATGAACAATTATCGTTTAGTTCGTTATTCTAATGGTTCTGCTATTGGCACGGACAGTACTGATTTAATTGGAACAATTAACCCTGGTGCTACATTTGTTATCGCAAATGGAACTGGTGTTACTTCTGGTACCACTTCTACATCTCCTGCTTGCTCTCCAACTTTGCAAGCCTTGGCGCAACAGTTAGATCATCCTTATCCAAACCCTACAGCAATGAATGGTGATGACGCTTTAGTTTTAGTGAAAATTTCGCCCTATAAACGTTTAGATATCTTTGGGAAAATTGGCGAACAGCCAACTACAGCTTGGAGCGATGTAGCACCTTATGACGGTACAGTTGGTAAATGGTGGACTAAAGATCACTCAATGCAACGTAAAGCTTCAGTTCAAATGGGAGTAACTACTAATCCTTCATTTTTTAATCCTAAATTAGAGTATGATTCTTTATCAAACAACAACTGGTCTAATATCGGTTTTCATACTTGTTCTTGCCCTGCTGTTGGAATTAAAGAAAATGTAAAAGCAATTTATTTAAAAGTATTCCCAAATCCTGCAAATGGAAATGAAATAGCTTTTATTAGCGATAAAATTATTAAAGAAATTAACATTGTAAATGCAATTGGTCAAGTTGTATTAGCTCATACATCAACTATTTCAGAAAACACAATCGTGTTAAGAAATTTGAGTTTATCAAAGGGTATATATTATGCTGTTATCAAAACAGATAACGGTTCAAAAACAGAAAAATTAATTATTCAATAATTAGCATTCTTCATTATTTCTAAATACAGGGCTGATGAAATACTCAGCCCTTTATATTTCAAAAAACTATGTTAAAAAAAAGTATCCTATTCGTTTTCGTTGTTTGCTCTTTAATAGGCAAAGCTCAAGATAGTTTAAAAGTTACCTTATCAGGCTCAATAAAGGATAAGGAAACAAACGAGGCCCTTATTGGCGCCACCGTTGTTGTAAAAACTGGTATAGGCACAGTAGCTGACTTAGATGGTAATTTTAAAATAAAAGTGCCAAAAGGAGATTATAACATTGAAATATCAATGCTTGGTTATAAAAAATTTAACCAAAAAATAAAATTAAATACCAGTAAATCTATTGACGTAAAATTAGAAAGCGATATTTTAGATGAAGTAGAAATTGTTGCCGATATGGCCAAGGTTAGAGAAACTCCTGTTGCTTTTAGTGCAATTTCTGGGACTAAAATTCAAGAGGAATTGGGAGGTAGAGATATTTCAATGATAGCAAATACAACTCCTGGCGCTTATGCTTCTGCTGGAGGCGGAGGTGCTGGAGATTCTCGAGTAACTATAAGAGGGCAAAACCAAACAAATATTGGTGTTTTAGTGGATGGTATTCCAGTAAATGATATGGAAAATGGTCAAGTTTTTTGGAGTAATTGGGATGGCTTAAAGGATATTACCAAATCTATGCAAATTCAACGTGGATTAGGCGCATCTAAATTAGCCATAGCTTCGGTAGGTGGGACCATGAATTTTATAACAAAAGGCATTGAAAGTAAACAAGAATTAGTTGTAAAAAAAGAATGGGGTAACAATAATTATAATTTAATGAGCTTGTCATATAACTCTGGTTTAATAAATAATAAATGGGGGTTCTCATTAGCTGGGACATACCGGAACGGTGACGGATGGGTAGATCAAACTTATTTTAATGCCTACTCTTATTTTGCAAAAATACAGTATATGCCAAATCCTCGTCATATAATCAGCATTGGTGTAAACGGAGCACCGCAGTCACATGGGCAACGTTCTACACAAATGCAAATAGCGGTTTATGATAAAAAATATGCTCAAGAATTAGGCGTAAATTCAGATTCAGTATTACGCTCAATGACAACTACTGGTATTAAATATACAACTCTTACACAAGGAGATAGGCGTTTACAATGGAATCCAGATCAAGCAGTTTTGAATGGACAACCTTTTAACGATAAAAATAATTATTACAGTAAGCCTTTATTTAACTTGAATCATTTTTGGAAAATAAGCGAAAAAACAACTTTATCTACAGTGGCATATGCTTCTTTAGGAACAGGCGGAGGGACAGGTTATAGCCCAAGTCTTACGAGCAGGGATTCAATAACTGGTTACATTAATTTACAACCGTATTATAATTCTAATTCTAGTCCAACAAATACGTTGTCTCAATTCCCTGGACAAACAAAATCATCTACCATTCTACAATCCAACGAAAATAACCATCAATGGTATGGAATTTTATCAACAGCCACTTCAAAGTTAAGTAAAATAATTACCTTAACTTATGGTGTTGATTTTCGCTACTACAAAGGGATTCATCAACGAAAGGTGTATAATTTAATAGGTGGCGATTATTACATAGAAGCTGGGACTAATAAAAACCCAAATCTTAGTAGTGACCCAGCCAATTTTTATAAGAAAACAGGTGATATTTTTGGTTCAAATTATTTAGGATTGGTAAAATGGGGGGGAGTATTTTTACAAGGAGAATTTAAAAAAGATAAATGGACAGGCTTTATAACGGCTACTGGCTCATACTCTGGTTATAACCGAATTGATTATTACAAAAAAAAGGATTTGGTATTAGCTGATACAACTTATCATAATTATGTTGGTTACTATACTACGGTTGTTCATAATGGTGTTACTTATGATAGAAACTCTCCAGAATTGAAAGATGCTTCTACTGGGTGGAAATATCAATATGGGTATACTCTAAAAGGTGGGGTTAATTATAACATCAACGACCATCATAATGTTTTTGTGAATGTTGGTATTATGCAAATTCCCTTGAAGTTTGCAAACGTATTTACTTTTGCAAATACACTTATTACAGGATTTAAACCACAACATGTTCAGTCTTACGAAATGGGATATGGCTTAAAATATAATCAAGTAAATTTTAATTTTAATGCCTACTATACTAGTCAAACAAATCAGCCACAACCAAGTATTACATCTCCAGTAAGTGGAGATTTATATATAACAAACGGTGTTGATTTAGTTTATAAGGGATTAGAATTCGAAGCAAGTTATAAACCAATCAAGCAAATACAAATAGAAGGGGTTTTATCTTTAGGCGATTGGCGTTATAATTCTGCTGGTACGGCTTACTCATATGATCAAAACAATAATGTTACTGACTCTATTCATTTCGATGCAAAGGGCGTTCATATTGGAAACGCAGCCCAAAATCAAATTAGCATAGGTATTCGCTTTATGCCAATTAAGGGCTTTTACTTTAAGCCTCGCTTCACTAGGTTTGATAAATACTACGCTAATTTTAATGCAATGGATTTATCTAAAGGAAATGAAGGCAGAGACAGCTGGAAAATACCTGGATATAGTATAATTGATTTAAGTACTGGGTATGAAATTCCATTTGGAAAATTCACTGTTAATTTATATGGAACGATGAGTAATGTATTAAATACACGTTATATAAATGATGCTCAAAATAATTTATATGGCGGAACATTTAATGCAACTTCTGCTGGCGTATTCTTTGGTGTTGGTCGTACCTTTATATTTGGTACAAAATTGACATTCTAATCAAAAATAATACAAAAACTATGAGTCTAATTAATAATCATAATAACTAAAAAAAACACCTATGAAAACAATCAAACTATTTGCTCTGATATGCGGTTTTAGCATCATGAGCTCTCAAGCACAAACAGCTCTTCCCACAGCTTGGAGTTTTTCTTCAACCACCTTACCTGCATTTTGGACAGAAGTAAATGCCAATAGTGGAACTTTTCCAGTCCCATATTATACGGGTTCTGGACATACACCGCCTGCTTATAAATTTGACGGTACAGGCGATCTTTTAACGATTTTTTTTAATGGAAATCCTGGTAACTTAACGTATTGGATTGCTGGAAATAGTTTTGCAGGTGGGACTTTTTTAGTGCAAGAATCTATAAACGGAACAACTTGGACTACATTGCACTCACACACAACAATAGCAACAGCATATACATTAATTACAGATGTACCAAATTCTGCATCACGCTATATAAGATTTAATTATAGCGCAAAAGTTACAGGTAATGTTGGTATAGATGATGTAAACCTAGATGCTGGCGCAGCTACTCCTCCTCAAGAAATAAATGTAAAACAAGGTTCAACAACAATAGTAACTGGTAGTTCATATATGTTTAGTTCTCCAGTTGGAACAACAACGCCTATTACATTATCTATTGAAAACTTAGGTACTGTAAATACATTATCTATTACTTCTGCTACTATTACAGGTGCAGCAGCTTCTGAATTTTCATTAACCACTGTGCCTTCTTCTATCGCTGCAACAACTGCTAGTAATTTAGTATTTGATTTCAATCCTACGTCTGCAGGAACTAGAACAGTTACTTTAACTATTGCTAACAATGATTCTGATGAAAATCCATATATTATAAATTTAACAGGCTTAGGTGGTTCATATTTTACGGAACCTGCAACTCAAGGAACTGCTTTAGCTTTTTCAAATATTAAATCTTACCGCGCCAATGCTTCATTTGCAGCTTCTTCCAGTTCACCAACAGGCTATTTAATACTAAAAAAAGAAGGTTCTAGTGCTATTACAGAATTTCCTGCAGATGGCGCTCAATATATGATTGGTGATGCAATTGGTTCTACCAAAGTAATTAGCACTAGTAGCTTAACATCTTTTGGAATCAGTAATATATATGCTGGTAAGACATATCAAATTGCAGTTTTCGCATATAATGGTTATGGTTCATTTATCAACTACAAACAAATTTCTCCACTATTAGGAAGTGTTACAGCTTTGGGAAGCATGCAACCAGTGAATGAATACAGTTCTTTAAATGTAAATAATTCAAATTTTTTAACTTCATTATCAGCTCAGATTTACCCTCATACATCAACATTTTATGGTAACTATGACGAAACAATGATTCGTTTATTTACTGAACGCGATACAACAGGTGGTCAAAAAGTAATTACCTGTGTTTATAGTAGTGAAAATTATGTTTATAACTCACCATTAGCATGGGGAATTTATAGTCGCGAACATAGCTATTGCCATAATTGGATGCCAACTAACCCTGCGGATGGAACTGGCACAACACCAAATAATGTTGAAAGAAAAGAATATAATGACCAACATCATTTATTTCCAACTAATCAAAATGACGTAAATGCTGTTCGTAGTAATTATCCTATGGGAGAAATTACGACAGTCCAATCTACATTTTTGGCCTCAAAAAGAGGACAAAATAGCTTGGGGCAAACTGTATTTGAACCAAGAGCTCAACATAAAGGAGATTTTGCACGTGCGGTAATGTATATGGCTACAGCATATAACAATCAATTAGATGCTTATGGCGTTGCTCAAAACTGGAAATTAAGAAATCCTATTTCTGCAAGTATTGCTTACGGACAAGATCAAAATATATTAAAAAAATGGCATTTTCAAGATTTACCAGATGCATGGGAAATATCTCGTAATGACTTTTTAGATTCATTACAAGGTAACCGTAATCCTTTTATTGATAGCGTAAGATATGCTTGTTATATAGATTTCTCTAATATGACATACATTGCAGCTCCTACATATACAACTGGAACAAATGCTCCTTGTTATGTTGCAGTTGGATTAAAAGAAAATGTCCCTACTCAATTCGAATACGTATTAGCTCCAAATCCAACTTCGAGCGAATTCTATTTATTAATTGACGCTAAATTGACTGACAAATTCAGCTTAGCAATTACTGATGTTTCAGGTAGAATAGTTTATACTAAACCAGTTGATGTAGTAAATGGATTTAATTCAATAACTGTTAATGATTTAAAACTCAGCGGTGGTGTGTATTTTGTTAACTTGACTTATAAAAATGAAAAAATAACACGTAAATTGATTATTCAATAATTATTTATTAACTTTTTTATTGATAAAAAAATGGTTCTGATATATTCAGAACCTTTTTTATTTAATTACATTTATCACAAAATAAAATCATTATGACTTTATCTATTATTGTTGCGACTTCTTTAAATAATGCCATCGGCAAGGATAATCAGCTTTTATGGCATTTACCAGCAGATTTAAAGTTTTTTAAAACTACTACTATGGGCTGCCCGGTGTTAATGGGACGCAAAACATTTCAATCTATTGGGCGCACTTTACCGGGAAGAAAAAACATTGTGATTACAAGAGATTCAAATTTTAATTCAGATAAAGTATTTGATATTATTACAGAACCAAATTTAGATGTTGCGATACAACATTTGCAAAATGAACAAGAAGTTTTTATTATAGGTGGTGGCGAAATATATAAACAATCTTTATATTTAGTAAATACTATTTATAAAACTATTGTCAATACGACCATTCAAGGTGATGTTTACTTTCCTGAAATTGATACTAATCAGTATGAATTAATTTGGGAAGAAAAACACCTTGCTGATGAAAAAAATAAAATGGATTACACTTTTCAAAAATATATAAAACGATGAGCGATATAAAAATTGAACATATTTTATTTATTGATATTGAAACAGCCCCTGTTCAATATCAATACAGTGAACTTTCTGAAACCACTAAAGATTTGTGGGATAAAAAAATGATGTATGTAAAAGATACATCACCTGAAGAGCATTATGCTAAAGCTGGTATTTTTGCTGAATTTGCAAAGGTAGTATGTATTGGATTAGGATTTATGAGTCAGGGAAAATTCAGAACCAAAGCTATTGCTGGAGAAAATGAAAAAGATATTTTAATTGAGTTTTCAAAATTGATGCAAACGCATTTTTATAAAGAAGAACATTTTTTATGTGCACATAATGGTAAAGAATTTGATTACCCGTTTTTATGCAGACGTTTATTGGTAAATCAACTCCCTTTACCTAAACTTCTTCAAATACAAGGCTTTAAGCCATGGAATGTTAAGCATTTAGATACTATGGAAATGTGGCGTTTCGGAGATATTAAAAATTTTACTTCACTTAATTTACTAGCTCATATCTTTAATATTCCTTCACCTAAAGATGACATTGATGGAAGTCAAATAGCGCAGGTATTTTATGAAGAAAAAAACATTGAACGTATTAAAACTTATTGCATAAAAGATGTTGTGACGCTTATTCGCATTTATCAATGTTTAAAAGGATTAGCACCAATACAAGATGAAGATATAGTTTATGCATAGTAAATTATATCTTATAAATTATAATTACAGATAATTTAAAGTATAATTATCCGTGATCTCTGCAAAAGAAAACTAAAACCTTTGTGGTTAAAACTAAAAAATGACAAATCAAAAAAATATAGCCGTTATAGGAAGTGGAAGTTGGGCAACCGCTATCGTGAAAATTTTATGTAATAATTCTGATTCAGTTAATTGGTATTATCGCAACCAAGCGGATGTAGATTTTGTAAAAAAATACAAGCATAATCCACGTTATTTAAGTTCCGTTAGTTTCGACTTAGGTAAATTGAATCTATCATCTAATTTACAAGAAACCATTGAAAAGGCTGATATCATTATATTAGCAGTTCCTTCTGCTTTTATAAATGATACCTTAAAAAACATATCAATCGAATCTTTTAAACATAAAACTATTTTCTCCGCCATTAAAGGTATTGTTCCCGAATATAATTTGATTGTTGGTGAATACTTAAATACAGTTTATCAAATTCCTTTGGATAGCATAGGTGTAATTACAGGTCCTTGTCACGCAGAAGAAGTAGCACTTGAGAAGCTATCTTATTTAACCATCGCATCACGCGATGTTTCTAAAGCTGACGAATTATGTACCTTTATGCGTTGTAGATATATCAAATGCTCAAGCAGTGATGATATTTATGGAACCGAAATATCGGCAGTACTTAAAAATGTAATTGCGGTTGCAGGTGGTATATGTCACGGATTAGGTTATGGAGATAATTTTTTATCAGTACTGGTTAGTAATGCAATACAAGAAATAGATCGCTTTGTTGCTGCTGTTCATCCTATAGAAAGGGATACGAAGGCATCGGCCTATTTAGGTGATTTATTAGTAACAGCCTATTCCCAATTTAGTCGCAATAGAACCTTTGGAACGATGCTTGGAAAAGGTTATAGTGTTAAGAATGCGCAATTGGAAATGAATATGGTTGCAGAAGGTTATTATGCTGTAAAATGTGTGTGCGAAATCAATAAAAAATATAATGTGTTTATGCCTATAACGAATGCGGTTAATAATATAATATACAATCATAAAGATGCTAAAACGGAAATGGAATTACTAGCTGAACAACTTAGTTAATATTTGATTGATTTTAAAACGATATGCACTTATTATATTTGACTTCTAACTATTTAAAATAACAACATAAATTAAATACCCAGTTTTTTAATACATTTCCAAATGATGATCAAATCTTTTTCGATACTATAGTCTTTAGCATATCGTAAATTGATTAATTTGGTTTTAGAATTATCTTCTTCTTTAGCAAATAAACAAATAGGCGATAATATAGAACGTTTTATTTCCGGTAATGATTTATCTGACACTCTACCATAACCAACCCATGAATAAAATCCAAACAATACGTTAAAAATATTAATAAAGAAATGCATTTTTTGTTCTTGTATAAAAAACAAAACTGGACTCAGTATCAAAATAAGAATACTCATAACAATATCAAGTAAGCGTTTATTCCGTTTGTTCTTTGGTTTAGTAATACTATTGACATCAATCATATACAAATCCCCTGCAGTATCAATGCTATTACTACCTATAATAGAAAGGCTTTCGGGAGGTGCAATTTTAAAATCAACACCGCTTGATACTAACGTTAACATATTATTGATAATAAATTGAGAAGAAATATCTTTCGCACAAAAAATAATTTCGTTGATGTGGTGAATATTAATAATCTCTATTATTTGATTTATTTTTCCAATATATGATTGGTTGTTACCAGTATAACTTTCAATACTCACAAAACCGACAAACGATGGATTAATATGAGTTTCCTTTAATAGTTGATTTACTCGAATACACTCTGCTTCTTCACCAATAATTGCAATACGTTTTGTTTTAGCAGAACTCAAACTATACGATTTTAACTTTAATAAATGAAAAGCAAATCGAAGTATTAAAAAACTAAATAAAGCCCAACTTGTGCCTAATAAAATTAAAGCCCTCGAAAACCTCATTGATTCTGGTAATAACGAGTAACCCATCAAAATAAAAACCGTTCCAATTAAAATACCTCTTCCTATCTTTACCAATTTAATGGGCTTATCGTAGCCCCCATTAAAGTATACCATCACTACCCAAACAATTGCGTATAAAGGAAAGGCTACACTTAATAATTTTTCGGAATAAATATTTTCATTAAAACCAGTTCGCTGTTGATATATGTTTTTAATTAAAAATAAACCGGCTGTAATTAAACTAAAATCTATGATTGGAACAGTAAAGCTTTTCAAAAACCTTGATATCATTGCTAGTCCTGCTTTCAAAACTATAGCAAAATGAATTAAAAAATTAAACCAAAAAGCATTAGAACCGCTAAAATGTTTGTTACTAAAAATAGCCATAGCTTTGTAAAAAATAACCACATAATTTAAACTACTACGCTTTGTACTTTCACCCTTGTAATGGATAATTTGTGTTTCAGGAAAATAATAATTCTTAAATCCTGCCTTTGTTATTCGATAAGATAAATCAATATCCTCTCCATACATAAAAAAAGTTTCATCCAATAATCCAATTTTATTTAGCACTGTTTTACGCATAAGCATGAAGGCGCCACTGATAACATCAATTTCATTTATTGCATTCTCGGGTAAATAAGTCAAATGATATTTACCAAACTTTTTGGAATGAGGAAAAAATTTTGCTAAGGCAAACATTTTATAAAATGCCACTGCAGGCGTTGGCAGTCCTCGCTTGGATTCTGGAGCAAAATTTCCTTGTCCATCAAGCATCTTCACTCCTAGCCCACCGGCATCAGAATTGGCGTCCATAAAAGCTATTGTCTTTGTGAAGGTGTCTTCTTGAACAACTGTATCAGGGTTGAGTAACAAAACGTATTCACCTTTGGCTAACTTGATTGCTTGATTATTAGCTACCGAAAAACCTGAATTGAATTTATTTTCAATTAAAATAACATCAGGAAATTTATCTTTTATTAAAGTAACCGATCCATCTACAGAATTATTATCTACAACAAATATTTCACAAGGAAATGTTTCAGATGCCTTTAGGACTGAAAATAAACATTGCTCAATAAAATGCTTTACATTATAGTTAACAATAATAACAGATAGTTTTACCACAGACATAGAGCGCTAAAAATACCAAAATATTGCCAAAATAGAAGAATTTTAAAAAGTATCGATTAGTTCAAAAAAAAATGCTAAATTCGCGTTCCAATTTTTACTTAATTTTAATTGCTAAAGTAAATACTGGCCCCGTAGCTCAGCTGGATAGAGCAACAGCCTTCTAAGCTGTGGGCCATTGGTTCGAATCCAATCGGGGTCACGATTAAACAACTAAAAAGCCTGTAAATCAATAGATTACAGGCTTTTTTCATAAAGAGGGTAAACATAGGGTAAACATTTCGTTTTTTCCTCTCATAACGCTCACTTACTTTAATTTTCACAAGCACATAATTCATCTATGCTTATACTATGGATAATTTATGTACTTACTATAAATACTATTTACTTTTTGATACGAAGTGTTAGCAAGTAATGCAAACGCAACGGATTAGTTAAGGACTTGAGATGGAGATATTTTAGGAGATAAAACTCAGATATTTACTATGGAGTTTTTTAATATTACATAAATTTCAGAGTAATTTATGTATTTTAGTTCTGCGATATACAAATTTATTGAAAGGTAAAGTATAGAAATAAAGTTGGTGCATATAGAAGAAGTTTGAAACATAAAGAATTAGCTAAAATTAAAAACATAGATCATGAAACACAATAATTCAGATTATAAAAAAACATTTTATTACTGGCCTTTTATAGAAAATAATGTAATTGTAGCAACGCTCAAATACCCAAACTCTTTAGTAGATTATATAGAAAATTTGATTTTTGATGTTATTGAAAAAAGAAACCTTATTGAAAAAAGAATTGTTTTCCTTGTTGACAATTTATGGACAAAACAGTTATTGCAAAGTTTATTGTTATGTCGTAAGGTTATAGATAACGATAATAATATTTTAAATACAACTAATCAAATTACTATTGTTGAAATAACAAATGATTTTGATAATGTAATTTATAAATCTATTGGCGGCAACATTAATGAAATTATTTATGAAGCAGATACATTTATTCTTATTGATTTTAATGTTTTAATGAATGATAGCAATGAACTTCTTGAACGATTAAGAGTTTATTGGAAAAATAAATTATGGATTGGAGTAGGACTAAATAATGAAAAAGACACTATTAGATTATTAAGTTTTGGCGAAGAATACATAAACTATTTGCCAGATTCCCCAGAAACGTTTGAAGGATTTGTAAATGAAGATGTATTAAAGGGGATAGAAAATATTTTAGTATCATTAGGTGATAATGAAGACTCTGGTATATTTTCTAAACACTTTTATGGTGAGATTTTTACAGAAGAAAATGACTATACTTTAGCAATAGGAACGAGTGATTTGGTTGAGTGTGAATACGAAGAAGAAGATGGCGAAAATGATGAAAACTATGGTGATGATGAAAAATCTTTTTGCGTTGCTATTTTAATTACTAAATATAAATTAGAGCTTTCAATAGAATTACAAGATTATGATTGGGATGGCACAGTCTATTTGAATTATAAAATTGACTTTGAAAGTGATATTTATGAAGAAGGCGATATTGGAAAGATAGACGATTTGGTTGAAGAAATTTGCGAACGAATTAATTCTCAGAAAATAAATGTTCGATTATCTTAATATTACATAGGATTGAAACATACAGTGATTGAGTCAGTTTGGTGTATTATTAAATTTATAAAAACTAAAAAACTAGCGATTTCGGATTATTAATATTTCAATAAAATTAAGATGGGTGAAAAAGAAAAATACTTTGAAGAGCTAAATATTAGCTTCGAAAAGTACCTCAAAACAAAAAGTATATATTCCTTCAAGCAAGTCAAAGGCAAAATGAAGGAGGGCGAGAATAAGTATAAATTTATTTTTAGAGATTACTATTGGTGGCATCCAAAATGGAGTGTGGCAGATTTTGAAAAATCACTTTCCGATGACGTTAAATTGTTAAAGAGTTTGTGGTCAAAATGGCGAAAAGTGCATAGAAGTTATGAGGATATGGTATTAAGCAATGAATTATATGCTTTGCATTACCAAGTGTCTTTAAATTTAACAAAAAAATGCGAACACAAATTTAAAAATGGCAAATATTATTTGGTAAAATCCAACAATAGAGTGTACTTGCATTTTGCTGAATTATTTATTGAATCAGAAAAAAAAATAGCCAGTTCAAGGCCCGAACCCACAGTAAAATCTAAACCCAAGAAATTTGATGATATCAGGGAATATGCCAAACAACTAAAAAGAGAGATTAGACCAAAAAAACGATTTGATGTCAGGCTACTCGAAGTTTAATACGATTATATAAATAAGCCAAAGAAAATGGATGAAGTAGTTAAAAACGAGTTATCAAAATTAAATATGTATGAGGTTATTTGCGCTGATGCATTAAGTCAATTACATTTAAATAACCCACAACAATTGGTGGACTTTGAAAAAGATAAAATTATATCATTGTTAAAAAGAATGTTTGATGCAGAGAGAGAATACTTAATTGATGAATCTGATGATTATTTAGAAATTTATAAAGAAGAAATTTAATTTAACTTATTCATCCTTACAAATGGACAACATAAAAAAAATATTAAAGTCAAAATTAAATTGTGAATCTGTAAATTCTGAAATAGTAGAATTTGATAATGATAATGATTTTCTTCCTAAAAGAGGTAAAATAAAATTTGATTTTGTAATCAAAAACAATAATAAAATTGAGGCATTAGGTTTAAAAGTTCAGGAAACAGACCTTGACAGTTATGTAAAAGGAATTATTGAAAAAATACCAAATAATTTTGAATACCCCGTCTTTTATATATCATCAATTAATAATAGCGGTTTATTAACCAGGAATTTGTATTCTTCAGAAAAAATAATGAATTTATCAAAGAGACCTGAATATGACATTTTTGAAAACCGTGATGTAATTTATTATGACCATTTAGATAAATTAATATTTGATATTAAAGACCTTTGCAAGGACTTAATGAATGAAGAAGATTTTGAATTTCGTGAATTAGCAAGAGAAGTTAAAAATCTACAATGGAAATTAAAGGATAGCGAAAAAAAATATATCAACGAGAATAATAGTTTAAAGTCAGAAAATAACTATCAAAAAGAAAAGTTAGAAAAACTTGAAATAAAGATTAACAAATACATTAAAACTGATAAAACAAAAACTATGTTTGCTATTAGTAATTGTTTGTTTATAACAGAACTAAAAGGAGCAATAAAAAAACTAAAGCTCCCGGAAAGTAATGAAATTAAGTCTGATATAAAAACTGGTTACGGATATAATGAAAAATATTCAGTTACAAATTTCATTGATAATAATCATTTTGAATTTTATTTAGGTAATATATCAAATAAATTTTATTTAGTTCTAGAATCTTATACATGGGTTGCTGAATATAGTAGCAATGTACCCACTACTAATTATTATTATTGTTATGATGATATAAACAATCATTTTACTCTAGTTAATGGAAATGAGGTAGAGGATATTTTAACATGGATTCCGTTGAAGGATTTTTAATTTAATGCTCTTATTATTATAACCTGAAGGTCTTAATTTTATTAGATTATATAACAAATCTTTTTTCTAAGGAATATTATTTACCTCGCATCTAAAAATATTTTAAAATTTACATTTTGAGTGTTAGTGCAAAAGATATTTTTTACTGTATCGCAATTACATTTGTGGTTACATATTGTCCTTCTCTCTATGTCCCTATCCATTTACCATTTGAAGTAAATTTAATTAGTGCTTCTATCTCGATTCTGAAGTCAATTTTGGAAGAATTTATTTTTCGTTTTTTATTATTAGCCATATGTTGTAATTACTTTGGAATGTTGCAAAGTTTAATAGTATCATCATTACTTTTTTCATATGCCCATTTTGAATTTAATTGGTTTCAAATAAACTATTTTCTTTTCATTTCAAAATTTACAAGTGGTTTATATTATGGATGGGCATATCTATCAACCCGTTCAATAATTGTCCCAATAACTATGCACATTTTGTGGAATATTGCAACTATCCCATTTGAAAAGGTTATTGCGACTGAAACTTCGGTTATCGAAGTTTATGTTAAAATAACAATTTTGATTTTGGTAGTTATTTATTATAAATATCCAGTAAAGAAGCTTTCTTTAATTCATTATTAATAATCTTATATTACAATAGAATTCAAATACAATATCAAATAAAATTCCTGATTGAAGAACTTTACAGGCTTTTTGATTTAATGGGGGGGAACATAGGGGGAACATTTGAATTGTTCATTACTTTTTACTCACTTACTTTAATTTTCGTTCACACATACCTTATCCATACCTATGGTATGGTTTATCTATATACAAACTACGTTAAAAACTTTCAAAATTATACAAAACATGGTGATGTGATGCAATCGCATCACTCCTGATTAAAATGCTTTTTACTTGATATACTTTTGTATAGTCAAACCATTTCTATTCGCTATATGAATGAAGTTTGATGATTTTGGAGACTGACTGCGCAGCAGTTGACAAAATGTAAATCAATCTAAAAATTAAAAAAATGGCTCAACAAAAAGGCATTATAAAGCTAAAAGGAAAAATCGGAGATATTTCCTTTTACAAAACACAAGACGGCCATTTGGCTCGTGAAAAAGGAGGAGTAGATGCTTCACGCATCGCTAACGATCCTGCTTTTATTCGCACCCGTGAAAATGGTGTAGAATTCGGTTCATCTGCTAGTTCAGGCAAATTGCTAAGAAGTTCATTAAGAAGTATGTTAATGACTGCTGGCGATAACAGAGTAACGGCTCGATTAACCAAAACAATGACTGATATTAAAAATTTGGATGCAACATCAGTGCGAGGAAAAAGAACTGTGGGAATTGCTATTGCTTTAGCGCCAGCTAAAGCGTTGTTAAAAGGTTTTAATTTTAATAATAAGGCAATATTAGGCAGCATCTTATTTAAACCTTATGCAGTAGCAACAGCCACAGGAATCATTACCATTACAGGACTCGTTCCACTTACTGATATTGCTTTTCCGGAAGGTGCAACGCATGTTAGTTTTAAAAGCTCTTGGGCAAAGGTGGATTTTACAAATAATGTTTCGGATGTTAAATTATCGAATGTTGTTAATTTGCCAATTAATGCGGTATCGGCTAACGTTGTTTTAACTCCAACTGCAGCAGCTGTAGGAACAGGAATAAACTTGTTTGTATTGCAACTGGAGTTTTTTCAATTGGTTAATGCTATTCAGTACACCATGAAAAACGGAACATACAATGCGTTATGCATTGTTGAGGTAAGCTAAACAGATGGAATTATTACTCATTAGAACATATGATGTTGTAGGGATCAATGGCACGCTTTATAATTGTGAAAAAAGTATCTGCCATACGATTGAATTACCCTGGAAAGAAAATCAAAAAATGATTTCCTGTATTCCAGAAGGTCGTTATGAAATTGTAAAAAGATATAATGCCAAATTTAAATGGCATTTCATACTTATGAACGTGCCAAATAGGTCCTTTATTTTAATTCATCCGGCTAATGATGCGCTTAAAGAATTGAAAGGGTGCATTGCACCAGTTTTAGTTTTAGCAGCAGCAGGAAAAGGATATGAATCAAAAAAAGCATTAAAGAGTTTAATTTCTATTATTTACCCTTTACTGGATCAAAAAGAAAAAATTTATCTAACTATTAAATCAAAACCAAACAATGAGACTCATTGACAGATTAAAAGCACCAACACCTAAGTTTTTTAAAGTATTAAGAAATATTGGTTTAGGATTAGCCGCTGCAGGCGGTGTAATAGTTGCATCGCCAATTGCCATCCCTACAATTATTATAACCATAGGTGGTTATTTAATTGTAGCAGGAAGTGTAGCAACTGCAGTAAGCCAAATAGTAACAACTACTGAAGGCGATGCTTCGACAAGCACTGCAAACCAAAAAAATAACTGAGTATTAATTATTAAAATCATTATTAAAATGACTGAAGAAAAAAATCAAATCGAAAAAACTCAAACTATTGTTGAGTTACAAGTTTTGCCATGTGCTAACGAAGTGGCACCAGCAAAACAAAATGTTGAGGTATTAAACCACGAAAATCAAGATGATCCACCATGTGGTAAAATCATCTTAACAGTTACTTGTAACGGATCAAAATTAACTAAAGCAGATTCTGGACTCGTTGAAGAATTTCAGGAAGAAGTTTGGGTGACAGTAAAAACAACAAAAGCGGATGCAGGTATTGTACCAAATATTGATTTAAGTGTTCATGAAAGATGCACAACAAAAATGACAAAGGCTGATTCCGGTATTGCTTAAAAACTAAATTATGTCAACACATCATAACATAGAAAGCGGAACTATCATGGGCACTGTTTCAGGAACAGTCTTAACTGTATTAGTGAACATAGGTTCATCGGATATTATTAAAACAGTTGTCCTTGCTGTACTTGGTGCAGTGGTTAGTTTTGGAGTTTCTTTATTGTTAAAGTGGTTACTCCGAAAGTTTAAGTAATTTTAAATTAATCTTTAAAGCCTTGCACAAAATGTGCAAGGCTTTTTTTTGATTACTTTTTTAAATATTTATAAAATAAAGCTTTGCGCAATTGCATTAAATAATCTAATTGTTGATTTAGATTAGTTTGCAAATTTTCAATTTGTGCTAATGTATTTTGAACATCAGAAAATGAACGATTGCCGGTATTAACTGAGTTTAAAGTTTCTTCAATTACATCAATAACATCACCTAAGCGAATATATTCGATAACTGAGCCTTTTAGATGTTTACGAAATAAACGAAGCTCCCATAAGCCTAATAATAAGAAATAGTAAAACTCTTTTTCTTCTTTATTATCTGCCAAAAACACAAATGAATTGCATACATAGTGATTAAATGGTTTACCAGAATTTAGACCTTTGTTTAAAATAAAGAAATGTTGTTGTTGATACATTTTACCTGATTTGTGTGTTTTGATTTTTGATTTTAACATGATGATTTTTTTAAAGGGTTTGTATCCCTTTTTTCATCTTGTGTTTTGAACCTGTTTACTACTAATTTGAAAACAAAGAAAAAACCCAAAAAAACGAGCTAAATAAAAGCCCGAAAAAAATGAAAAAAGAAAGCATTTTGAAAAGGCTGAACACTGAGGTTGCCAAGATTTTTGACAAAAAAAATACTACCTGAATGCGGCAGTATTAATAAACCTTTTACCTTAAATAATGCCGCATGAAGTGTGGAGATTATTTTTGCAAAACCCGAAGGGCTTGACCTTGCAATCCGAAAGTGGAAAGACTTAAATTGCGCCTCTTTTTTTATTTTGGAATAATTTACCTGTTACTGCATTCTATTTTTAAAATAAACATCAATTGAAATGTAGAGGTAAAAGCGCCCGCGGCGTGGGAAGGAAAACGGTTGCAAAAAATGAAGTGAGGTACGAACAAAATGATTTGCAATCCGTTGTGCGGCGAGCCACCTGCGAGTGGAGAGAGGGTGTGCAGCATGGGAGCTTGAGGTACGAAAGCGGATGCAAACTATGTTGCAAGTGTGGCAAAAAGCCCCCTACATTTCCCCCAGAGGGGGAAGGCAAAAAGGCATGCCACACGATAGCAACACAAGTGCATTTTTGTTGCAATGATTTTATTGCGCTACAAAACAAAAATGCACGAAGCCCGAGCGACTATGCAGGCGAGCTGAAAAGTTGGTAGCCGGTGGACTGAAAGTGGCTGAGATGAATGAAGTGCAATGGCACCCAGTGGAAGTAGTGAAACGGATGTAACGGGTGAATAATGGAGCGAAATGAATGAAGTGGCTTGAAGGACAGGATAGGCTACCGTGACGAAAGCACTGTGCAACGAGCAAAAAATGTGACAAACTAAAAACCCGAAGGGCAAAATAGCTTATGCTAAAAGCCTTGAAAAGACTTAGTTAAAGCATGTGCTATTTTGGTTTGGCGCAATTTGTTGCTTGCACCTGCTGAGGAACACCACTTTACCTTTTTCTTATTGAAATAGACGACTCAAACTGCAATATTAATTATAGTATTAAATGATGCACTTTATTGAATTGTACTAATTTCAGTTTCAAGTATTTTCACTTGAACTCGCAATTTTTTTTACTGTTTCTTAGTACTGCTTCGTTTGTAAGTTTATCTCCATTGCTAGTTTAAAGAATAACTGCTAAAAAAATAAGACTATGCGTTAAAAAAAAGGGTAGGCAAGAATTTTAATTGAATGTGCATGCTAAAGTAAACTATTAAAAAAAATTAGTTTAAAAGATTTTTCATTTTAATATATTAATCAAATTTCTCATTATTGAAATGTAATTTTATTATTTTATCTCTGAAAGTAATATATTCTTCCTTTGGGCGATTGCGGATGGCAAATTTCAAATAGAGAAGTGCCTCCTTATAATTATTTAATTTATAATAAATGCAAGCACACTTGAAATTACAATAATCGTCCCACGAATTAGATTTTAAAACTGAATAATAATCATTGATTGCATTTTTATATTCAGATAATTGTTCATAACAATTCCCTCTATTAAGATAATACTCTCTAATAGCATTCAATGCAATAGCACTTGTAAAATTATTAATTGCCATTCGATAGTCATTATCATAATAATAATTTAAACCGATTGAGTTATAATTCATTGCCTCAGATTCGTCATTTTTAGTAATTTTATTTACTTGATTCTTCTCTTTAATTATATTTAAATCTTCAAGTTTACTAACCGATAAGCCAAATAAACCCTTTACGATTTCTGCTAAAAATATTTTATAAAATATAATAGCAAATCCTACAATAACTATTATTCCAATCATTTTATTAGTAATTTAATTATACATTAATACCAAAGCTACTAAGTTTTCTTAATGATTCAAATCCTTTTTCTATTGATAGCTCTTTGATAATTTCATTTTTATTTAGTGAATTACGAATTGATTTAAGATTTGATAATTCACCGTACCCAAAAATTTTAGTTTTTTCACCTATAGAGATAATATTATCCCAGTCTTTTTTAGATATTAATTTAATTCTATCATAAATAACTTTTATATCAACCCCTTCATTTTCTTTCAATTTTGAAAGTGCTTTAATTTCTTCGATTAGAGAAATATTCTCAGTAATAAATTTTAATCCTTTTTTACCTACAGAGATATCTCGTAATGATAAATTTTTATTTTCTCTTAATTTATCTGTCAGTTCGGTTAGCGGTGTATTTTCTATTTCTACTGAGGGATTATCAACAATGTATTTAATTAATCCATCCCAGAATTTAATACCAAGTTTTTTTATTTCACTAATTACAAATAAAGTATCTTCAATATTTTCACCCTCTTTTTCTTTTTCTATTTCTCTTATCTCTACTATCTCCTTAGTAATAAAATAATCACTAAGATTTGAGAAATCTAAATTATATTTTACTGATTTCAATAATTTCCAACTAGATTCTCTTTTAGCGTATTCTGATAATAATGTATTATTGGAAGATTTAAGGTGATTATATACAAAAACAATTAATTTTTTTAAAACAAGCTCTAAAGCATTCGGAACTTTTTGTTCTTCATAAATTTTCCATAAATCTAATTTGTTATCAGTAAGTTCGTGGAAATAAGACAAGGTATAAGCCACCGTAAATGATTTTAAATTAGTGTCGCCAATTGCATCAACATTTTTTCTACCAAATAATTTATCAACTGCTTTAAATAATATTGCATTCGCTATTAATTTTTTATAAAAATTTTCGCCAGGCATTCTGTTTTTTTCACTTAACTCTTTTATTTTTTTAAGGTATTGAATGAAATTCTTTTGGGCTCCTTGTGAAACATAATGAGGCTCTAAATCCCAAATATTAATGAATTTTGCAATATCTGATTTTACAAATTTTTGATTAGTTGGATTTTGTTCCTTGAACTTTCTTTGTTGAGCTGGTGTTGTAAGTTTATTTAAAGATTCTCTATACTGACCATTTATGCGCTCGAAATACCACAATGTAGATAAATTTCTATTGTCTGGGTCAACAACATATTTTTTTCTAGATAACGATTCAATTTGAACAAAATAGGGGTTATTAGATGTTAAATCTAATTCTGAAACTTTGTTTTGGCTATTTGCAAATCTTGCTATATTGGGAACTTCAATATTCTTTTGTTCAATATCTTTAATTACTGTCAATTTCATTTGAACAAATACTTTACTTAAATCAGCGTCTTTAAATTTCTTTTGGGTATGAAATAACGAAGCTGTTGTTTGACCACCATTAACGATTTGAAAATCATTCATTTTGGTTAGATAAAGCTGGTTATCAATAATTTTTGTTTCTACATTTTCAGCAGTTGCAGTAATGCCATTATTATAAGGTAAAAACATTTGCGGTTTTTCTCTTATTGTATCTCTAATTCCTTTATTGTATTTCCCTGTTTGACCTAAAAATGCACGAACATTGCTTTCTAATAATTCATTAGAAAATTCTTTGTACAATTTGGCTAAAACATCACCAGGAATAATTGCTAAATAACATTCATATAATTCATTTAAATCAGGCACTTTTAAACACTGAACACCTTGTGCATTAGAGGGAAGTAAGTCCTTAAATTCAATTTCAATAGGTTCTCTGTTACTTGATGATTCGCTTAATTTATAAAATCTTGGAATATCCCAAACATGAACAAAAATATCTAAATCATCGAATCCTTTTATGGATGTTTTTTCCAAATCATGATTTGAATTGCCATTTATTAAAAAATAAATATTTATCCTTTCAAAGTTTGCTTTTTGCTTGAAGATTATTTTCAAAAGTTCGTTTAACTCTGCTTGTGCTGGATCGATATAATCGATATGGCCTTTCAATGCAGCATTCAAAAATTTCTTTATTTGATTAATACATTTATTAAAATCATCTTTAGGTATATTAAAATCATAACTAGAAGAATTAAAGTGAGTAATAAATAAGTCAAGTGTTTCGAAATAAACCTTATTATCATCTTTAAATTCATCCTTAAGACAATATCCATTTATTTTCCAATCTATTCTACCTTGTGAATCCGGATGAACAAACGATAAAACTCTTGCTCCTTCTGATTTTCCAATACCATCTAATATTTCGATACAATACTCAGTAAATTTATCTTCAAAACTTACGCCTTCTCCATCTGAATAAACTAATGCTGCAACATCAGATTTTAAAGCTTCTAAATAATTATTTAATCCTCTTTCCATTATTTAATTAATTCAATAATTGATTCAATATTAAGACGAAAAATTTCAATAGACGAAAGTTCTATATTATAAGTTGTATTAAAAATACCAATTGGTAAATCACCGGAAACTAATTTTGGGAAGTCATTAGTAACTGAATATTTATATGAACATTTTAGTGCGTATTGGCTATTATAATTTTCAATATCTTCATTTATATAACCAACCAATATCAATTTTTCATTGAATAATTTCAAAGCGTTATGATTATTGGCTATTTTATTACGAATTTGATCAACAACTGAATTGAGTGAAAAGCCTTTGTCTTTAACTTGTTCCGTTACGTAAAGTACAAGGAATAGATGTGTTAAATTTTGTGCGTCTAATTGCCTTTCGCTACTTACTTTAATTTTTGGAGTTTTTGAAGATGTGAATTTCACTTCAATACCTTTAGAGCCAAATAAGAAATCTTTATCGTCAAAATCTGGTCCAGTCCAACTTTCTAGTAAATTATCTATTGAATAATTCTCATCTAATAATGAATTGAATAATAATAATTCTCCAATTAGCCCTTTTTGTTTTTCAATAGTTAATCCCTGAAAATTTATTTTATCAAATAATTTTTTCCATTTTAAAACAACATTTGCCGTTTCAATTAACGCTTCGTTTTCTATAACACATTTTGAAATTTCTTCAAGAATATTCTCAATGAATAAACTAAAAATATCCTTTAATTGATTATCTAAAAGATAAATATTTAATTCTTTTGAATTATCAAAATCAAAAACCTGAATTAATAATCCTTTAAATTTGAATTTTTTAATCTCTGGGATTTTTGCGTTTACAGAAGTTTCGAGTATGAATAAGTGATTACCTGTTATGTGATTAGTTGCCGCATAACACTTAAATTGAGGTATTTCTTCAATCCTCGTTTTAATAATAATTTCATCTGTTGGCGACTGATTAGCCCAAATTGATTTAATGTCAATCATGATTTATTCATTTTCAATATTATCATCGTCAACCATCGGTTCATTTTCAAAATCATCTTTTGTAGTCGCCATGTAAGATACTTTTACCTCATGATCAATTTTCGGAAAATGTAGACTATAACCAATAATGGGTACTCCGAAATCAACATCTGAAGTTCCACGGTCATCCAAAGCATATAATAACAATAATCCCTTTTTTTCTCTAGCCCTTCTTTCTTTGATACTACCATCTCCGTTCTCTAATAAATCTACTTGTCTATCTATTGTATCGTCAATCTGATTTTTAGTGATTTTATATAATTCGTGGTTCTCAGTTTGATTTCTTACGCTAGATGAAAGTTCAATTAAGTCAGACCCTAATTCGATTGAATATTTCTTTGTAGGCATTTGTTTTCTTGAATCTTTATTTGGCGTTTTTCCTTGTATCTGATCATATAAATAAACGTCTGAATCAGTATTAGATACAATACAGATATTCCATTCTTTTATATTGTTGTTTAATTTTTGTTGTTTTATATATTCAGCAATAACTTCATTATTAATTGATGGGATATTAATTTTGTAATTATTAATAAACTCATTTAAATAATCAACATTAACATCTTTATATAAAACATATCTAATTTTTTTTCTTTTTTCTATTAATTCAGTTGGTTTGCCTAGCTTCTTGAATAAGGTTGAAAATAAATTGAAATTATGCAATATGGACTTCTTATCTTTTAAAAGAAGATATGTTTGCGGGTTTGAACCTGAAAAAGAAATGGTAATGTTTTGAGCCCAATATAATTTAGCAACACTTGTTACCGTCATTAAGCCATGATGATTTCGGATTTTTAGTCTAAAATCTTTGGGTCTTTGATGGGTTACAGTCATTTCATCAAAGTCATTTCTCATTTCTTCTGTTGCCATTGTTATATGGTTAAACCATTCAAAAATCTGTTCAGTTGTGTAAAGTCTACATAAATCTACATATCCTGGTCTGTAGCCAAACCATCTTCCCATTTGCATTAAGGAATCATACATTTTAGTAGTCCTTAAATAATAACTAACTGAAAGGCCTTCTAAAGTAATACCTCTTGCAAGTCTGCCGCCACCAACTGCTATAACTGATAACCCATTTTCATATCTGCTATAGTCAATCTCTTCTATATTATGATATTCTAAATTTGTTGTTGACCTTGTTCCATGAACTGCCCTTACATCAATTTTAGAGGATGCATTTTTTAATTCCAATCTAACATCTTCCCAATGATGATGCTTTATTCTTACATCTGAATAGTCTAAGTTTTCTAGAGTATTTATCGTAGTTGGTTTAAAATCATGTTCAAATAATTCTTTCAATTCATGTAAAAATTTAGAATCATCACTTTCAATATTATTTTTAAACACTCTTATTTTTTCATTTACTAATAAAGCCACTTTGTCAATCCATTTCACATATAAAGCCACATGAACCAACATTGAGTTGTGTTTTTTATCATGACCTCTTAATCTTCTGATTGTACAAGTCAGAATAAATGATTTTATTGCTAACTCTAGGCTTTCTGGAAGAAAGTCAGGCAAATCGTCTTTATTATTTTTATTTATTGTTGCAAAAAAAGGAGGGTCATAGTCATCAATTTTTCTATAGACATCAAGCGGTTCATTAATTAAATTAGTTATTGGATCCTCTAAACCAAAAACCTTTGCTGCCCCAAAGTAATTTTTTGCTGCTTTAATGTTTATAATAAAATCCTTGGGAAATAAATCATCCCCAATTAAATATTCTTTTCCTTTAACAACAGTTTTTAATTCATCATTATATTCCTGCGAAATAAATAAGTTAGCATAAGGAGTTGCTGTATATCCAATAAAAGTATTTTGGTCAAAAACATTTAATAATGTTCTAATTAATTTATTTATTGTCTTTACTTCATTTATATCATTTGAAGCATTAACAGAAGCCGCATCAGCTTCATCATCTATTACTAAAACTGGAACATCAAATAATTTTGGTTGACCATCTATGAATCTAATATTTGAATCTTTTGAAAACCAATCTATTAAATTTTCAAGTATACTTTTATTCTTTTTAATTACAAATACTACAGGGTTTTTACCTATAGGAATTTTTGCAGTCTTCGGACTAAAATCACCTTCGTCTCCTCTAATATAGAAGGAAGATGTTAATGGGTATATGTCAGTATTTACTTTGTATTTACCAACACCCACTATATTACCTTGTCTTTTAAGAATGAAATCAGAACTACTAATCCCTGTAAATCCTTCATCAATTCTTTCTTGAGTCTGTCTTCTTAAAGAACTTATTGTACCTGCTATTACAATAATAACTTTATATCCAGCATCTGTCGCTTTATTTATTAATCCCACATAATTTGAAGTTTTACCAGATTGAACATGCCCAACAACCATTCCTCTTCTATCCCATGAGTCTGAATTTTTTGGATTAACACATTTGTCTAAAATTCTGTCAGTAAAATCATCTAAATCATTAACCGGAAAAGAAGGGTCTTTTTCAGCCATATAGGCCTTATACCTTTGCCATAATTCCCAATTTATATTCGCTTTATTGTCCTTTACCCAAGGTTCAATATCCTCAGATAACATTGTTATAGAGCCTTTACCTATGCTGAAATCTGCCATTAACATCTCAAACAATTCATCTTTATCTATCGGTTGAGAAGGGTCAATATTTATTACCGATACCTTTTCGATAATTTGTTTTATAATTTCTGGTGTTATTTCTCCTTTTGTTTTTTCGTGATTTAATAAAGTATGTGCAATAGCTCTCGCTGAGTGTTTTATATCGTTCATTTTAAATAATCGTTTATTATTGGAAAAAGATTAAAAGGTGTTGCACTCATGATTTGCTGTCTGCCCAATGCTTCTGGAATTCCTTGTAGTTTATAAATATCAAATATTTCTATTGCTAGTTTTATCAAGTCATCGTTTGGTATTTCCGTAATTTTCTCTAGTTCATGAAAAGACGGATCCTCATTTTGATTGTGTAAAATTAACTCAATCGGAATATTTTCTTCTAGTAATTTTATGGCTTTAGAAAATAATTTATTTGTTTTTTCTACCTCTAATAATTGTTTAATTATTGGATGTTTTTTGTTTATTTTATATTTCTTTATACCTTCTCTGTTAGTTTCATCTTTCCATAAAGCTTCAAATGAAGCGTTTATATATTCATCAGAAATTGTTTTTTGACCTCTCCAATTATATATTTTAGCAGACTTCATAACAGCTATTCTCGCTATTCTAGTTAATTCTTTTCTAATTTCTATCGGTGGAGTTGCCGTAGATTTTTTTATATCCAAGTTCCAATCAAAATCATTTGCATTTGGAAAATTAATGGATATTCTTGCCAATTTTGAATACTCTCTTTTCTTTTCGATACCTAACCAATCACCAGATACTAATAATCTATCGCCTCTATAAACATAAAATCCTTGTTGTTGATACCATCCTAATGGACCTCCAGATTTTTCATAATCTTCGACTTTTATTTTTGACATATGGGGTAATATGAAATAAGTAACTTCAACATTATTATTAAGTATTTCAGTTTGTCCCATTTCGGGCTTAGGATTTAAGTTTAATAAAAAAGGATTCCACGCTTCGATTTCATAAGTGTTTGAATATATTTTTACTTTTTTGCTTTCAATGAATTTGTGAAATACAAGACTTAAATGTGCTTTTACGGAAATCAATTCCTGATAAAATGCATTTTTAACTGCTTCGTTATCTTCATTAGAGTTCCCAACAATTCGATCTAATATTTCCCAAAAAATTAAAGTTCCGCTTTCAAATTTATCAAGTTTGTTCAATAGGGAATCATCTGAAATATAATCTAGTAATGTCCATTCTTCTTCTTGATTAATAAAGTCTATATCCCAACACCTCTTTATGATTTTGTAACCTTTCTTTTTAGTAACAACAGTTAATCTTTTACATTGCGAAAATGAAGCAGTTTTAAGCCCCATTCCAAATCTCCCTAAATCTTTTTCATCTCGTATATCTTCAGGATCTTTGCTTCCAGGAGTCATCGCAATAACTAATTCAGCTAAGTTCATCCCTTTTCCATTGTCAAGAATAGTTATGAAGGACTCCTTTCCTTTCCAAGAATAATCAAGAGATATCTCAGTAGCATTTGCCGAAATACTATTATCAACTATGTCTGCAATAGCCGTAGATAAATTATATCCAAAACTCCTATAAGAATTTATAGTTGATTTAGGATTTGGTTTGGCATTTTCAGCTTTAAATTTTTGCATTATAGCATTTCCAATATTTTTTTAGCAATACCATTTGCCATCAATGGTGGCACGGCATTACCAATTTGTTTAAAAGCAGCTGTTCTACCACCTTCAAAATAAAAATCATCAGGAAAAGATTGAATTCGAGCTGCTTCTCTGACTGTAATAGATCGATTTTGTTTTTTATCTGGGTGAATGTAGTAATGACCATCCATTGCTATATGGGCGACCACTGTGTGACAACAGCCACCTCCATCTACAACTTGAAATCGATTTGTGAAAGAAGTTATGTTTTTATGTTTAATTAAATGTTTAGGCAGTGTAGCATAATCTAATCTTTTCCCTCTATTCCATTCTTCAATTGCAATTCTATATATTTCTAAATCATTTTGATTATTTGGACGCGCTATATGTTGAGTTGTAAAATCTATACAATTTCTAATAGCTGTTTTTTTAAGATACTCTGTAGTTTCTTTTTTATAATTAACTAAACCTAAGCTACCTTGGCCATTTTGTAAAGATGGTAAATCGGAAAATAAGTCATTTAAAATTTTATATTTATTTTCCTTTGTAGCAAAAGTGGGGTATTCAAATTTTAAATTTTCTTTCCATCCAATTAATATAACTCGTTTCCTGTTTTGGAGTACTCCAAAATTATTAGCATTAAGTATTTTAAAATCAAAATTGTAACCAGCTTTAGTAAGAGCTTTTTTAATTTTCTCAAAATGTTCGCCGTTTTTTGCAGATAATATTCCAGGAACATTTTCAAATACAAACATTTTAGGATTATACTCTTCTAGAAACCTAACGTACAACTTATATAAAAAATTTCGTGGATCATCTTCCATATTTTTAGGGTCTCTAGCCCTGCCTACTATAGAATATGCCTGACAAGGTGGGCCACCAATTATTAGGTCAATTTTTTTATTTTTAGCCAAGCCATTTATTTGGTCAAAAATACCATTTATGGTGGTTTTAGAGATTTCCGAATTAATTACTGAATTAATTTCTGATTTTGGAACACTATTCCAAAATTCATCTCTACTAATTTCTTCTTTTAAGTATTTATAATAAATATCTAACTTGTTATTCTCTTTTAAATAATGAAATGCAACTCTTGTTTTTAAAGTATCACAAGCTAATTTATTCATTTCAACGTGAGCAATGGGATTAAAGCCTTGTTTGCTAAATCCTTCTGATAAACCTCCTGCACCAGCAAACAAATCTATGTAATTTAAAGTTTTCATATGTTTTTCAGTTTCATTAAATAATTGTAAAATTTAAAAATCTACTTAATGCTTCTATTTAATTGTAAATTAGATCCATTGTAAAAATAAAAAAAATACGATACGAAGCTTACAAATACTGCATACTAATGCAAAAAGTTATCAAATTTCAGCGTTAATATCCGATTTTTACTTTTGCAATTTTGCAAACCCTTATATAAGGGTCTGCAAAGGTGCAAAAGACCACTACGGCTCCGCTCAGGATGACAGTTTATTGATTATCAAAAAGGTAGTAGATAATCTCGCGATTTTCTGTTTTCTTGCAAAGGTGTTTTACTATGCCATCATCCATATGAATTAGAGTATCATTGGTTAGGATGGTTTTTAAGCGAACTTCAATGGTTCGTTCCTTACAATTTAATTCTTCAGATAGTTTTTGGATTAGGATTTTGCGTGGCATTGGTTCAGTTAGATAAGCTCCAATTAGTTCAAGCGTTGAATCTAAGGATGCTTTTTGGTTTCGGGAATCCATTGCACCCTGAATGGTAGCATGTTCTGCTAAAATCAATCCTTTTTCGGTATCGGAATATTGCACAAAAAACGGGTCGTGCTTTTTGGAGCTACGGCATTTGAGATAGGTTACTTTTAATAAATCAGTATTATGGTTTTGAGCATCTTTTTCAAAACCAATTTGCATTACCGTACTGGCTTTGTTTAATATTTCAGTTCCTAAATGCCCTCGAGCTTTATCAGCACTTCCAGGGTTTTCATGTATCAAACATAAAAAGGTAACATTATACCGGTTAATAGATTGATTCATCATATCTATTAATTTCATACTGTCTTTGGTGTCATTGAAATTAAACACACAATCTGTTATTACATCCAGTACAATAAAAATATGCATAGGAAACTGTTTTCGGATATGCTCTAAATAAATATTTAGCATATCAAAACGATCTTCTCTACCAAACTCAAGCAATGAAATGTAATCGAATCCATAAGGGTGGTCTTCGATTGGATAGCCTGCCTTTAATTGTATTTGCTGCAATGAATAAGGAAGTTGGTCGGATAAATTACGTTCGGTATCAACATAACAAACTGCATAGCGCGTTAATATGTTTGTTTTAAAATGTAGCAAATCACGATTGCTTTCAGGTGTTTTTAAAAGCGATGCACAAATGGTTTCAGCAAGGCGTGACTTGTGCACGCCTGCTTTACCTTGTATGACATTAATGGTTTTAGGAAAGAAAACAGGGTTTTCTTTTTGCCATAAAATAGGTTGGCTAAAATTAATTGGCTTGCATTTATTTTCTTTAATCTTTTTTTGAGATTGGAGTAATAGAGCAAGTTTAGACTTAGCCCCATCAACTCCGCCATTTAATGATGGCGGAGCTGGGTTGTGGTTTTTTGGTGCAGGGATGTCAAACATGTTTTTTAGTTTTAAGGGTTCTCGACTTCGCTCGAACTGACAATTACTGATAGTAAGAAAGAGCCATGAAATAAACTTTGATTTGTCCGTTTTCGTAGCGAATGGTTGCGGACCAATCTTTAGGAGTTTTGTTTTGCATATTGGTTTCCTGGTGGATGCAACTTTCTAAACTCATAATAATCATCTTGTAATTATTATCTTCTAATCTGATAAATAGTTCAGAGAAATAAGCGAAGCGCAATTTCTCTAACTGAAGTTTTTCGAAAAATTTATTCAGTTGGTTTTTATCTGAATTACTATCATTAAAAAGCTTGAGGTAATAATTAACATTGCTTTCTAATGATTTTTCATCTCGTGCTATAATTGCTGCAATTTGTTGTAGCAATTCTGGCCATGTAAGGTCATGTATTGTTTCACTATATTTTATCATTGTTCTTTTAGGTTTAGTGGTGTTCGCTTTTTATTTTTTTATTTTACAGTTGGAAAAATCTCGGTTGGCTATATTTTTCCATTTCAAACCTCCTTACTTTTTATAAGATTTGATGACGAGTTATTGTTTGAATTAAATTGTGTCATCGAATCCTTCAGGTTACGATTGGAATTAAATGTTTTTGGATTGAAGGATTTAACGTAATGCTTTTTCAATAAATCTTCTACATCATTTAATTTATAGTAGATTTTATTGCCAACTTGAGAGAAGGAAATTTTTCCTTCATCACGCCAGGTTTGTGCTGTGCGTTTTGAAATTTTCATTAGCAACAAAAACTCCTGATTATCAACAAAAACCTCTTGAGGTTTTTTATTTTGATGATCGATTTTTGTTTTGATTTCCTCAATTGAGGCTGTTAAACTGTTGAACTGTTCTTTTGATAAGATGATTGCTTCCATGATTTAAATTGTTTTTTAAATTGTGAAAGCGAATCTTACAAACTGCACCAATTTGTTTCTTTGAAACCTCGAGGTAGATGCAGTTTGACGATTTGCTTCCATAATTATTATTTTTAATTGATTATGGAGCAAATGTGCGCAGATGTAAAAAGTCTATTGGTCTCGTTAGGACCAGAATAGGACTTTTTACTTTGGTAAGTCTCTGACTTTCAGATTGATTCTTTTTTCAGAAGAGGGGCGTTTCTCAGGTCGGGAAACATTTAGAATTGTTTTTACTGTATTTAAACTTAACGCATTTCCGTTTTTATCAATAAAATTATTGGTAATGAATTGTGCTAAGTCGTTAGAAGCCATATTTAACAATGGTTTACCTTCAATTGTTATTTCTTTTGTAAGTTGAAAAAACAAATCTACAAATACATTTGTTTGACAATTAAATTGAAAAAGTCCTATTGAAGTCCTGCAGATTTCTGTAGGACTTTTTGCGTTTTCCGTAGGACTTTTAGGACTATTAACTGCTTGACTATAAATGGTATTACGTTTTTTAGATAATTTTTGTTGGGACTTTATCAGTTCTATTTCTAAAGTTATTTTTTCATCGAAAGACATTTCATTTACATCATTAATCTTTGGTTTATTTTGTAAATATTCTGTGCGCGCTTCCATTAAAAATGAAAGCTTATCATCATAATTACTATACTCCTTAATCTTATTTTTTAATTCGTTAAAGTTAAATTGTGTAGTTGTGGTTTGCTTTTGTTCAATAGCATCACGCATGACTTCAATAATCATTAAAGCCTTTTCAATTTTAATTATTTGGTCTTTTGTTTTAAAAAGTTCCCGGTTTAAATCAATTAGTTTTTCGAGTTTATTCAGCCAAAAAATTGGATCATTTAATTTACTGCATTGGTAATGAATAAAGGGTTTTATCTTAGATTTATTTAAAGTAAATAGTTTGTGTAACAAACATTTACAATACTGTTCTTTATTGAATTGCCCTTTGACTAAGAAATTAGAAGCTTGACCTTCCTCAAAAATAGTTAAATCATAGACGCCAGCGTCAAATTGGGCAACATCAACAAAGGGATGTTCTACAAATGGAGAACAAATAACAGAATTATACATAATAGAAATGGAAATTTTAACTATTAGCTAAAATAATGCAATTTGATAAAGTAAAAAATGTATTGTTTATAAATATAGCAGAATGTTGCTATAAAAAATAGTTGTTGAAAATTTAAGAGGCTGTTAATAAGGATTGTTGAAATCAGTTGAAAAATAATTATTTTGAATTAAAAAGAAGATGATACCACTTTAAATTTCGTAATTTCTCATTTTTTTCATCATAAATTTTCAAAAGCTCACGAAGGTGTGTGATTTTACTTTCTTGTTGACTTATTATTTCCATATTTAAATTTAATTCCTCATTTAGAATATTGTTTTCTTTAATATGAGACTCTATTTTTTTTACATTAATTGTATTTTGAAAATTAAGTGTATTAAATTTTAAATTTAATTCTTCAATTTTATTCTTTTGAGCAACTATATTTTGAGATTGATTTTTTAAAACTTCATTAGTTTTGTTTAATTCGCTAGATAATTTCCCCTGGCTTTCTAACAAATTTGAAACAGCTTCATTAGCATTAAGAATTTGCTTTTTATAGCTCGAGAATTTAGTTCCAAATGCAATGAAATATCTTTTGAAAATATCAGTTTCAATATCATTTCTATGTTTAATAGCATTCAAAAAATTTTCATATGCGCCTGCAAAATCGCAATGCGCAATATTAGTTCTCGCATTTTTATAGTAAAAATCAGCCTTACCTTTTGATATTTCTTGAATTATGAGGGTATCTGGGGTTTCGTTTTCAGCAAATTCTATAACTTTTTCGTCAGTTTTTATTGCACTAGGTGGGATAATTGACTTTAAAACTAAACCATTTAGTGTCTTACATCTTGAAAGTGCTACATAAACTTGCCCTGTAGCAAAGGCTCCGCTTAAATCAGCAATAACATTATCAAAAGTTAAGCCTTGACTTTTATGTACAGTGATTGCCCAAGCTAATTTTAACGGAATTTGGGTAAAGGTCCCAATTATCTCTTCAATTATTTTCCTTTCTGTATCATCCCATTTATATCTAATATTTTTCCACGTATTTGTTTCAACTGAGATTTCAAATTCATTGAAGTTGTCAAAACCTGTGACAACGATCCGATTTTCGGAGAATGATTTGACTTTACCTAGTTTGCCATTAAATATATTTTTACTAAAATCATTTTTAATAAACATGATTTGAGCTCCAACTTTTAAACTCAATGTCTTTTCAGTTGGGTAGATTGATTCAGGAAAAATACCTTCAACGCTAGCTTCGAAAGACTTTTGTTCGCCAGCTAATTCAGTTAATTTCTTTTGATTCGTATCATTTACAATTTTGTTAGTTGTAGCAAGAATAATTTGATTCAATTTATCTGAAAAATCAACATTTGGATTATATCTTTGATTGAGTTTTTGTAAGTCTTCACTATCCATTTGATTGACTCGTATTTTATTTAATAAATCAATAAACTCTTGTTCCTTTTGACGATATATTTTTTTTAATTCTATGAAAATTGGCTTGTTGTTTGTAATCACTTGTGAACTAAAAAAATATGGGCTGGCATAAAACATTCTTAAAATTTCCCATTGTTCATAATCTGCAATTGGCGGTAACTGGAAAGTATCACCGATTAAAATAATTTGGAGACCTCCGAAAATCTCATTAGGTTTTTTTCTGTAAACACGAAGTAATTTATCTATAACGTCTAGCAAATCGCATCTTACCATAGAAATTTCGTCAATAATTAATATCTCCATTTTATTAATTAATTGAACTTTCTCCTTATCTAATTTGAAATGATCATAGATTGTACTTTTGTCCGTGTCGTTGATTTCACTTTTGACTCTTAATCTTTTGTCATTTGGAACATATACACTTGGACTTACTTTGAAAAATGAGTGAATTGTTTGGCCACCAGCATTTATTGCTGCAACACCGGTAGGAGCAAGTACAACAATATTTTCACCTAATAAAGACTTTATGTATTTTAAAAATGTGGTTTTTCCTGTACCGGCTTTTCCTGTAAGATATATTAATTTGTTACCATTCTTAACTAACTCAACTGCATAGTTAAAATCTTTGTTATCAGTATCTAATTCAAAA
>CAIUQQ010000217.1 GCA_903901345.1 uncultured Bacteroidota bacterium
ATCCATTGCAAATTATTGCCAATACCCTAACTACGGTGCATAGCAAAGATGTAATTCAGTATTTAAAAGATTACACCGCAAAGGAAGAAGTAAGTTGTTTTGTGGTAGGAAAACCCACTCGTCATAATGGCGATGATACAGATGCTACGCCACATATTGAAAAATTTATATCTTTGCTCGTCAAAAATTTTCCAACCATGAAAATTGAACGTGCCGATGAACGCTTTACTTCAGTAATGGCAAGGCGTACTTTAACCGAAATGGGATTGAAGAAAAAAGACAGAGAAAAAAAAGAAAATGTAGATCAAGTAAGTGCAGTTATTATACTGCAAACTTATATGACCATGTTGTAAGTGCGGAGTGCGAAGTTTAAAATGCGGAGTGAGTAAGAAGTTTAAAAGTAGTTGTTGAAGACACCAACCACGGACAGAATGAAAAATAAATTGGCTTTAACCAATAAAAATAAAATACCTAATGAATAGCCGTTGGCTTTAGCAACGGAGAAAATAATAATATAACAGAAATGCCGAACGCATTGTATTTACTTCGCATTTGACATTTCGCAATTCGCATTTAAAAATAAATGATATTACCAATAGTAGCATACGGAGATACCGTTTTAAGAAAAGTAGGTCAAACAATTTCGGCCGAATATGAAGGATTAAATGACCTTATTGCCAATATGTGGGAAAGCATGTATAAGGCACAAGGTGTTGGTTTGGCAGCGCCTCAGGTTGGCAAAGCCATTAGTTTATTTATTATTGACACCAGCGCTTTTGATGAAGAAGATTGTCCTAAAATAAAAAAGGCATTTTTGAATGCTGAAATGATAGAAGAATGGGGCGAAGAATGGGCTTTTGAAGAAGGTTGTTTAAGCATTCCACATATCAGAGAAGACGTATTCAGATGGAGTAATATTGAAATAAAATATCAAGATGAAAACTTTGTTTGGCATACCGAAGAATATGATGGATTAGCAGCTCGCGTTATTCAACATGAGTATGACCATATCAAAGGAAAATTATTTGTTGATTATTTAAGTCCACTAAAAAAACGTTTATTGAAAAATAAATTAATAAACATCAGTAAAGGTGGCGCAAATACGAAGTATAAAATGCGCATACCTAAAGTAAAATAAAAATACGAATGGAACAAAATTTACCTAAAAATATTGCAGTAATTGGAGGCGGAAGTTGGGCAACAGCTATTGTAAAAATGTTGATTGAACACCGTGAATTACCCGAACCAACCATGAATAGTTTAAAGTGGTGGGTTCGCACGGAAGAAAAAGCAACTTATATTAGAGAAAAACACCATAATCCTGATTATTTAAGCACCGTTGAAATTCACCCACAATCAATAGAAGTGGGGAGTGATTTGAAACAAATTATTAGCACCAGCGATATTTTAGTGATTGCCATTCCTTCAGCTTTTTTACTAAATAGTTTAGAAGGAATAACAGCAGACGATTTAAAAGGTAAAACCATTGTTTCGGCAGTGAAAGGATTGGTGCCTCATAGCAAACAAATTGTTGGTGATTTTTTTATGAATGATTACCAAATTCCCGAAGAACAAATTGTGGTTATTTCTGGGCCTTGTCATGCGGAAGAAGTTGCTTCTGAAAAATTATCTTACTTAACCATTGCAAGTGCAAACCAAACCATTGCAAGGCATTTTGCGGGTATGCTTGCCAATAAGCATATTAGAACCGTAATTTCAAAAGATGTTCGCGGAACAGAATACGGTGCAGTGCTAAAAAATATATATGCTGTAGCAGCCGGAATGTGTAACGGATTAGGTTATGGCGATAATTTTCAAGCGGTGCTAATGAGCAATGCCATTAGAGAAATGAAACGTTTTTTACGCACCATTACCGATGCTGATAGAAAAATAAATCACTCTGCATACTTAGGCGATTTATTGGTAACTGGCTACTCTCAACATAGTCGTAACCGTACCTTTGGAACCATGATTGGTAAAGGTTATTCCGTTAAATCGGCACAGTTAGAAATGAAAATGATAGCTGAAGGTTATTATGCTACCAAAACTGTTTTTGAATTGAATCAAACCATGAACATCAAAATGCCAATTATGGATGCCATGTATAATATTATTTATAAAAACCTACCAGCTAAATTTGAAATAGAAAAGCTGAGTGAAAAATTGGTATAATCTCTAAAATATAAATGCAAAAAAGCAAGCCAAGTTCGTTTGATAACAATGTTTTAAAACGATTATTTAAGCTATCAAATCCTTATGCAAAACTGTTTTGGTTTACTTTTTTATTCACCATTTTATTTGCACTTTTATCTACCATAAGGCCGTATTTAATTCAGCATGTTATTGATAATTTTTTGCCAACAAAAGATTTCAGAAACATTTATATTTACTCAGCAATTATTTTTGGACTGTTAATTATTTCAACAGTTTTCCAGTTGCTTTCAAGTTATTTAGGCGCATTGCTTGGGCAATTAATTATTAAAGATTTACGCGCAAAAGTATTTTCTCATTTAAGCAAATTACGTTTAAAGTTTTTTGACAATACGCCAGTTGGAACACTCGTAACGCGCTGTATCAGCGATATTGAAACCATAACAGAAGTTTTTAGTGAAGGATTTATTAGCATCATGGGCGACTTATTGCAAATCATTTTCATCCTTGGTTTTATGTTTTACGAAAGTTGGAAATTAACCTTAGTAAGTTTGGCAGTTTTTCCTTTTTTACTCATGGCTGCTTATTGGTTCAAAGAGCGTGTAAGGGTATCGTTTGAAGAAGTAAGAAACAAAGTTTCTGAATTAAATACTTTTGTTCAAGAACATATTACAGGCATGCAAATTGTTCAAATTTTTAACAAGCAAGATGAGGAATTTGAAAAATTTAACACCATAAATAAAGCACACAGAGATGCAAATATTAAAGGTGTTTTTTATTATTCCGTTTTCTTTCCAATTGTTGAAATTATTTCGAGTATTGCCATTGGTTTAGTGGTTTGGTATGGTGCTAAGGAAACCATTGTTGGCGCAGCATCAGCAGGTGTAATTGTAGCGTTTATTATGTATATCACCATGTTTTTCAGACCTATTAGACAAATAGCCGATAAGTTCAATACTTTGCAAATGGGAATGGTAGCAAGCAAGCGCATTTTTGCTTTAATTGACGATGAATCACATGTGGAAACAAGTGGTGATTTACCACTTGAATCACTCCAAAATCAAATAGCATTTAAGAACATAAGTTTTGCATATATTGATGAGGATTATGTGCTAAAAAATATTTCGTTTACATTAAATAAAGGAAAAAACATGGCTTTGGTAGGTGCTACCGGAGCAGGAAAATCGTCAATTATTAATTTACTAAGCCGCTTTTACGATTATCAAAAAGGCGAAATTTTAATTGATGGAATTGAGCTAAAGCAATACCAAACCGATAGTTTAAGAAGCCATATTGCGGTGGTTTTGCAAGATGTATTTTTATTCAGTGGTTCCATTTACGATAATATAACTTTGTTCAACAAAGACATAACCATGGAACAAGTGGTGGCTACTTCAAAACTTTTAGGCGCACATGATTTCATCAGTCGTTTGCCAAATGGTTACCACCAATCGGTGCAAGAACGTGGCTTAACATTAAGTATGGGCCAAAGGCAATTGATTTCGTTTGTGAGAGCCATGGTGGTAAACCCAACTGTTTTGGTTCTCGATGAAGCTACCTCAAGCATTGACCAAGAAACAGAAGATATTATTCAATATGCCATTGCTAAAATGATGGAAGGCCGCACCAGTATTGTTATTGCACACCGACTATCAACCATTCAAAAAGCCAACGAAATTTTGGTGTTAGATAAAGGCGAAATAAAAGAACGTGGCACTCACGAAAGTTTATTGCAAATAAAAGATGGTTTTTATACTGCACTATATGAAACGCAGTTTAAGAAGTAGAATTATCTGTCAGCAGGATTCTTGTGTAAAGTTCTTGAATCGACATAATATTTATTAAATGATCCACCAATTGCAGCTCCTCTGTTATAAAAACTTACCACATATGCAATGGTTGAATCACTAAAAAATTCTAACAAATAAACTGGCTCAAACTGAGGTAAGGTTTTCAGAGGAAAATTAAATATTGGATTTATACCTTTTTCTGCTTGATTGTAGTATTTAATTAATGAATCTTTATAATTCAAATCTTCTATTACTAATGCTGAATTTATTGCTATCCCAAAGGAATCATAGCAATAGTAAATGGGTTTTGTTTGTATATTATTTCGGTAAAATTTACTAAAGTAATAACTACCAAAAACAAAGAAAATTCCTATGCTTATTACTATTGAAGTTGTTTTTATTTTCAATTGTTTGTCTATTTAAGCAATTGTAATCAATTACAATATTATTACCAACCAAACATATTTCACAAATAATTTTATATTTGGAATCTTTTCAAAATAATTAAACACAAAATATGAAATTCATCAAATGGTTTTTAATTGCAATTATCACATTGCTATTTATAAGCGAAGCTGCTATATTAGTTACTGGCAAAACTTTTTTAAACCGCGTTTTTGCCATGACCATTTTTAGTGGTAAATTAAGTCCAGATATTGATGAACTAAATTCATTTCCATTCAGAGAAATGACGGCTACAAAACCACAACCTTGGTTAGTTTCTGTTAATTATAACAAAGCAAAAATTGATGATTCTTTGATGAGAAAAATGGAAAATTTTAAAACTACCTCCTATTTGGTTATCAAAAACGATTCGATTATTTATGAAAATTATTGGGAACAATACAACGATAAAAGTTTAACAAATTCGTTCAGTATGGCCAAAAGTTTTACCGCTGCTTTAATTGGCATTGCCATCAAACAAGGTTTGATAAAAAATGTAGACGAACCTGTAGGCAATTATATTGATAGTTATAAAGAAGGCGATAAAGCAAAAATTACCATCAAACATTTGCTGACCATGAGCAGTGGCGTTGATTTTGATGAAACTTATTCAAGTCCGTGGGCATGGCCAAGCGAAGCATATTATGGCGATGATGTAAATGCATTAACTTTAAAATCGGGAGTAAAAGAAGAGCCAGGAATTACTTGGAAATACAAAGGTGGCGACTCGCAATTACTAGGTATTATTTTGAAAAAAGTATTGGGAAATAAAAGCATTTCTGCTTTTGCTGCTGAAAATTTATGGCAAAAAATGGGTGCGGAACAACCTGCTTTTTGGAGTTTGGATAATGCTGGTATGGAAAAAGTAAGTTGTTGTTGGTATGCTACCGCCCGAGATTTTGCGCGTTTTGCGAAGCTTTACAGAGATAAAGGCAATTGGAATGGAGAACAACTTTTGGATTCTTCATACGTGAATGAATCCATTCAATTGGCCAATTTAAAAGATACAGAAGGCAAACCAAATGATAAATATGGATATCAATGGTGGATGATGAAACACAAAGGCCATGATATATTTTATTGTCGAGGCATTCGCGGTCAATACATTTTTGCAGTGCCCGATAGCCATTTAATTGTGGTAAGAACTGGTCATAAACGTGCCACCAAAAAAGGGGATGAATTACCAGAAGATATTTATGTTTATTTAGACATTGCTTTAGCATTATAAACCATGTTGGATAAAGAAAAAATGAAACAAACTTTAACCAAAACCATTGTTAAAGGCAAAGATGTTTTTATAGCAAACAACGCAACTGTTTTTGGAAATATAAACCTAGGAAATGAAGTTTCTATTTGGTTTGGTGCAGTTCTCCGTGGTGATAATGATGACATTATTATTGGCGACAGAAGTAATGTTCAAGACAACGCTGTTATTCATGTAGACCCCAATTGTCCGGTGCATATTGGCCATGATTGTATCATTGGTCATTCGGCCATTGTACATGGAGCAAAAATTGGAAACCATGTGTTAATTGGCATGCATTCCACCATTTTAAATAATGCGGTTATTGGCAATTTTAGCATCATTGGCGCAAATGCTTTAGTGACTGAAGGCATGCAAATTCCACCTTATTCATTGGTGCTTGGTTCACCAGCAAAAGTGGTAAAGCAAATTACACCCGAACATGTTGAAAAAATTAAGCTAAACGCTCAAAGTTATGTGGATTTAAGTAAGGTTTATTTGGAAGTTTTTGGGGAATAATTGTAACCTCTGTCAGACGCTTAATTAGCCATAACTAGGCCAAGCTTCAGACGGATAAAAACAAAATTATTTACTTTTGAATTTTCTAATATATGAACTTCTTTTCGTCCGATAGCTATCGGACAAGCTGAAAGAAAGCGGTCATTGAGCTTGTCGAAATGTTTTCCTAAATTAAAAATCCTTACTTACTTTACCCAAAAAGGAAAGTTAGCATAAGCAACTTGGTCGTGGGTATCGTAAATATATACAAAAATGCGGTAAGCTCCTTTTTGAAATGGTGCTTTAAAATTATACCCATTTACTCCATTTCCTTTTACATTGATGGGCATAGCATCTGGCCTTTTTTCAGCATCTCCACCGGTTCCAGTAAATTCACTTTCGGGCAAAAGCTCCCATTTATAAGTTAAACTACCTAAATCAGGATGAGTTATTTTTAGTTTCAAATTCACATTTGCACCTTTTTTAAATTCCAAACTTTTTGTTGGCAATTCATTATTGAGTAAAAAAGAATCAATTTGTGGCGCCCAAAACTGAGGTGCTTTTCCACTCCAAACTTCTTGCAATACATTTACTGCTTCCGTTTGTTTTTTATCTACAAAAACTCCATACCAAGTAGGTGTAGTTTCTTGTTTTTGTCCCCATAAAAATGCATATGAACCCAAACATTGATTGCTATCACTGATAATATTTTCATTATATCTTTTTCGGTAAGTAATGGCTTTTTCGGTAGAAGTTTGTTCAATGGCAGCGCCCCATTTTACTTTGGCCACTTCCCAATGTCCGTTTGGTCCCCATTCAGTAACCATATATGGTTTTTTCCAACCAAAAAGTTTTATTTTTTCTGCCAATGCTGGCAAATCGCCATAAGTATTCACACCTAAAATATCAATGTCGGGACAAATTTCATTGATTAAATGAACTTCGGGTGCATCAATTCCCGCGGTAACAGTAGAAGTAGGGTGATTCTTATCTTCTTCATGAATCATGGCGGCAATGGCTTGTACATTTTTCCAAACCGAAAAATCGGTATAGTCCAAATCCACTTCATTTCCAATTCCCCAAAGCAATAAAGCAGGATGGTTTTTAAACCTGTTTACAACTGCTTTAAACTGCTCCACTTGATCTTGGCAAGCCCATTTGTCACTGTAATCAAAACCTGTTCTTTCTGGTGGCATCCAAAGTCCAAGCATTACTGTTAATCCATGTTTTTGAGCTTCGTCTAAAACTTCTTGCGCTTTTTCTGCACCCCAAATTCTCACTGAATTTCCTCCAACAGTTTCTATTTTATCCATAAAAACATCGCCTCCCGCACCTTTTACAAAATAAGGTAAATTGTTGCGTAGCAATTGGAAATTCCCATTTGAATTTTTAGTGATTTCAACTTTTATTACTTGCGCAAAAATGGGTTGAAAACCAAAACAAAAAAGCATTAAACCAAGAATTTTGTTTTTCATAAATTATGGATTGGTTTTTACAATTTTAAAATAAAAATGACGCTCATTATTTGTAATCCTAACAATATAACTTCCTGTGTTTAACGAAGGAATTTGCTTGTTAACTTCGTCAATATTTTTAGCAGAAATCAATTCTTTTCCAGTTAAATCAAACACAACAATTTGTGAAGGAACAAAAGCTGCTTCTATGCTTATTTGATTGGTAAATGGATTTGGATAAATATTAATTTTATTATTTAAAATCTCACTTTCATTGATGCTGCTGGTAGCAGTTTTACAAGGTGTTTCCACTAAACTAAATTCATCAAAATAAAACACGTCAGAGTTATTAGAATTAGGCGCAAATAAAATCACTAGTTGATCAATGCTTCCTTCAGGCGTATTGGCGTCAGGCTTCAAAATTAATTTGAATATTAACTCTTCCCAAGCCCTGGTTTTAGTGGTTTTAGCTTGCAATACACAACGTCTTCCCGAAGGATAATCTAATGCGGATAAGCTACTACTTTCAAAATTTATATTCACATCAGTTCCAACTGGTGCGGTGGTATAAAGTTTCATTTTCATTAATAGCGTGCCATCTTCAAATGCTTTTGCATTGCGAATTACATCAGAAAAAACCACCAATGCATCATAAGTGGTAGAACCGCTTCTATAATACCTGTTACAAATTAAAGTACTGTTCACACTGTCTTTTGAAGGATTATTAACTGCAGCTTTATAAGTTCCATTTCCACCCACCCAAAATACAGTTCTTAGCGATTCAACATTATCAAAAACACCTTCGCAAGTATCAGGTAAAGTTCTTATAAATTTACTAATGGTTTTAGAATTAGATAGATAATTAATGGTCACTTTTATGCTATCACTTTTTAAACCCCAATTGGCTTTAATGGCTGCAGTTCCTTGACCTTGCATAATTTTACAACTTGCAGGAACTTGCCATAAATAAGTGGCTCCCGTAATTTTTTGCGTGTAAAAATCTTTTTGTTGATCAGCTCTTAAAATAGCATCAGGACTTGTAATATATATATCGTTTAAATTTTGATAAACACGAATATAATCAACTTGTAAAGAAGCAGTATCAGGAGTTGTTCCATCGGGATATCCAAGAAAATATCCACCAACTGCTAAATTAATAATACAATGAAAATTACGGCTATAAGGCCACCAAAAATCAGGTAAATCTTTTTTTGTTTTAGTGCTAAAAACTACATTGTCAACTAACCATTGAATAGTATCTTTTTTCCAATTTAACGAGAAAACATGAAACTCAGAAGTGAAATTACCAGATGGTAAGGTGTAACTAGCACCGGTATATTTATTATTAGGAGCATGCGCGCCATAATGTATGGTTCCATAAGTATTTTTCGGTTCTTGTCCTTTGCCTTCCATCAAGTCTATTTCGCCACTTAATGGCCAAGTTCCATAATAATTTTCAGTAGGTAAAAACCATACAGCGGGCCAATAGGCTTGTCCAATTGGTAATCTTGCTCTTACATCAATTCTACCCGATGAAAAATCAAATTTATTCATGGTTCTAATTCTTCCAGAACTGTATGAACTATTTCCTATTGTTTCTTTTTTAGCATTGATATTTAGCATGCCATTTGCTATTGCAATATTCCCTTTTTGATATGATTGGCGTTCGTCATTTCCCCATCCACATAAGTTTGGACAACCATCCCCAATTTGATATTCCCAATAATTAGTGTCTAAATTAGCTCCATTAAATTCATCGGACCAACGCAAAAAATCTTGCGAAAAAACGGACATTGGAACAGAGAATAATAATATTAAACAGATTGTTCTATAGTTTTGCATTTTTAGTTTTATTTAACGGTAATTGAGTCTTTTAAATTAGCAATACTAAAATAAAACTTACCAGGCTCTACTATAAATTTATTGTCTAATCCCACAAAAGCCAAATCGGAAACAGCAATTTTAAACTGAACTTCTTTACTTTCATTTGTATTTAATGGTACACGTTTAAATGCCCGTAATCTTTTTACTGATGGAGTAATGCTGGCATAAACATCGGAGGCATAAACTAAAACTGTTTCTGAACCAGCTATTGCACTTGTATTATTTAATTGAACAGAAATAGAAACACTATCTTTTACAGTAACATTTCTGTTTTCAATTTTCATGTTAGCATAAGTAAAATTGGAATAACTTAAACCATGTCCAAATTGGAATAATGGATCAAAACCAATAGGTTTAAAATCGTTATTTAAAGTTTCAGTATATTTACAATCGTAAGTGGTGTGAACACCAGCAAAACGAGGAAAAGTAAATGGTAATTTACCACTAGGATTTACAATTCCAACCATGATATCAGCAATGGCTAAAGCACCTTCATTTCCGGGTAAATAAGCATCTAAAATTGCATCGCATAATGGTTCAGTTTTAGCAAAAGTTCTAGGTCTTCCTTCTAATAAAATTACTATTACTTTTTTACCCGCTTTTTTATACATTTTTATCAAATTTTGTTGTGATTCATCTAACTCTAAATCGTTGATGTCACCAGGTTTTTCAGTATAAGTATCTTCACCCAAACAAAGCACTACAGTATTTACATTTTGCGCAGCATTTAACAACACATTTTCAGGTAAATTTTGTGTGTAAGTATTCCCTTTTAAATAACTCACATTTACATTTCCAAAAACACTTTTCAACGCATTTATAACTGTTAAAACTTTAGGATTGTAATTGGTGTCTCTTCCCTGCCAAGTATGACTCCAACCACCATTCAAGGCATTGATATAATCAGCATTAGGACCAGTTACTAATATTTTTTCATTCATTGAAAACGGCAAAATATTACCTTCATTTTTTAATAAAGTAATGCTTTGGCATGCCAATTCATAACTCAGTTTTTTGCTTTCAATTTGTTCTGGTTCTTTAAAATTTTCAGGCTTAGCATTAGGTTCATCAAACAATCCTAACTCGTATTTTAAAGTTAAAATTCTTAGTACCGCTTCATCTATTCTTTCCTTTTTTATTTTACCTTCTTTTACATTTTCAATCAAGTATTTTGTAAAGTCTAAATCAAGCGGAACCATTGCTAAATCAATACCTGCGTTAATAGCAAGCGCAACTGCTTCTTTATATGTTTCAGCAACTTTGTGGCGTTCGGTCAAGTTTTTTATATCCTCCCAATCAGTAACTGTTATTCCCTCAAATTTCAATTCATTGCGAAGCACCGTTTGTAATAAAAATTTACTAGCATGAACAGGTTCTCCGTTCCATTCACCTGAATTTATCATAATGGTTTTAGCGCCTGCGGCAATTGCTTTAGCAAAAGGTAACAAATAAATTTCACGTAATTGACGCTCTGGAATATAAGCAGGAGTTCTATCATGTCCACTTTGCGGATTACTATAAGCCACATAATGTTTTAAGCAAGCTGCAAATGGTTTTACAGTTCCATTATTGGTGTTTTGATAACCGTTAACAATGGCCACTCCCATTTGAGAAACCAAAAAAGGGTCTTCACCAAATGTTTCCCAAAACCTTGGCCACATGGGGTTTCTTCCCACATCTAACACAGGTGAAAAGTTCCATGGAATGCCACTACCTCTAACATCGTTGGCAACAAATTGTGCCATTTTATAAGCCATTTCAGGATTAAAAGTTGCTGCCAATCCAATTTGTTGTGGATACAAAGTGGCACCAACTGTATAATTTGCGCCATGAATGGCATCAATACCATACAATACAGGAATTTTTAAACGTGATTGTTGGCTATATTTTTCTATGCTGGTTATAATTTCTTTCCAATGATTCACATCGTAAGTATGACCGCCAACATTTAAAATTGAACCAATTCCCAAATTCACAATTATATTTTGCAATTTTGAATTATCTAAAGCATGAGGTTTTTCTAAATTAAAACCTTCACCTTTCGAAATCATTTCAATGGTTAATTGAGTCATTTGGCCAGCTTTTTCTTCTAAAGTCATTTGGCTTAATAATGCTTGAGCTTTCGATTTTGCAGACTCATTGGTTTTAGTTCCACATTGCCAAAGCATGAAAGGAAAAAGTATAAAAATTATTATCGATTTATTCATAAGTTTTGTTTTGCTTCTATTGTAATTTCATCGAGCCAAAGCTCGCCTGAATTGTTAAATTCAATGATTAATTGTTTGAATCTTGTTATATCAAATCCTTCTGTTAAAAAGTCAAAATCATTAAAAGGAATTGTTATCATTTGCCAATTATTATTGGATGGTAAACTGGCTAAATATTCCTGTTTTATTGGCATCTTCACTATTTTACTATTATAACTTTCAAATCCAATATTTAAATTTTTAAACGAATTTATGTCAGCAGAATAAATATAAAATTTTACTGAATAGTTTTTTAACGAATCAGGAAAAGAAATGGCTTGCCATTGTTCCCAATTCATTCCAATTTTTCTCATTTGTTTTCCACTTTCTTGTTCATTCCATTTTAGGTAAATGGAATTTTTTCCAGCATAATTTTTAGTACTATCTAATAATATATTTTTACCAGTATAATTACCTAATCCCCATGCAAAAGGAAGTTCATCATGAAAAATTGTTGCAGGGAAATTTTGCGTAATTGCCACACCAAATTTTTTACTATTTATGTTTTTTGAATTGGTTCCGCCAATTTCAATTTTATCAATTAAAAAAGCACCTGCTCCTTGACATTCTACATTCAAACTTTTTATGTTACTAAAATCGCATAATGGCTTGGCTGATTTCAAAAATGTATTTAAGGGAATACTTACTTTTTGCCATTCTTCATCTATAGGATAATGCGATAATTGACTTGCTTTAAGTACGGTTACACTTTGAATTCCTGAATAATCTTCTAATAAAAAGATTAAAGTTGGAATAAATTGCTTTCCTTTAATTGCCCTCAGATAAAAATCAATTGTGCCATTTGCCATTACATCGGTTAAATCTTTTGCGGCATAGCCGTTCCAACCAATACCAAAGCCAATCCAAGGACATTTTTCGGCTTTATTCCAAGTAATACTAATACATGATTTTCCGTTAAATGAGAGTGAATCTAATCGTGTAAAATTCTTGCAATCTGTTTTTTCCATTCCCCAAACATCCACCGTTAAGTCATTATAAATTTCTCTGTCTTGAAATTCATTAACAGCGGTATTTGCATAAGTTCCTCCCCATTCATCTGTTAATTGTGTTTTGTTTATACGAATGCCGCAATTACTAAATATAATAATTAATAAAAACAGATATATGATTGACTTTCTCATTATGGTTGAAATGGCGCTGAATAAGTGAATGAAGCAAAGTCAATTCCAACGCGTGTAGCGCCTGAAGTTCCTGCTTGTGCTAATAATAAAAACTGCGCATTTATTATTCTATCTAATTCTTTTTTACCATTTCTATCGGTGTTTCCAAATCCACCAGAGGTAGAAATACTTGTTTCATCGTATGAAAAACTAACCAATTTCCAACCAGTCCAATTTACATTCATCCGGTAGTTATAAGTGCCTTCTTCAGCTGGTTGATAAATTCCATCTAAATTATCGTCTTCCTGAAATTCAACACTCAATTGTGCATTTTTTTCACCCCATCCATAAACATATGCGTTAAAGAAAACTTTCTTAGGATTATCGGTATTAAACACAAAATAATTGTTAGCAGTTCCTTGACTAATTTTGGCACTTAATGCCATTCCGCAAATAAATAAACTAGCTGTTGGCCCATGATTACCTGCCATTACAAAGAATCTGGTTTTTTCGGCTGCTGAAATTCCTGAATAATTTACTGAAGTAGAATTGTATGATTGTTGACCTTCGGTAAAGGTATTATAAGCACGTTGTGGACTTTCAAAATCGTCAATTAAAATATCAACTAAGGGAGTTGGTCTTGCAGCTGCAATAATGATAGTATCGGAGTATAAAGTATCTGGATAATTTTCAAAACTCATGCGTGCAACTACTGGTTCATTTTTTCTGAAAAATGGTGCAAAAGAAATACTTCCATTCCATGCAATTTGATTCAATGAAAAATCTTTATCGTTACCAGTAAATATTTTCATTGCGCCACTATTTAACCCAATTATTTCAACAGTCCAATTGGTTCTAATTGAAAGTTTGGTATTGTAAATTACAATGTCGCCAGTAGCAAAATTTGGTGATTTTATGGATGCTTTTAAAGGCTCTAAAATTTTAAAATCACCAAAAATATCTACTAATTCTGGACCTTCAATTTTGGTTTCTTTTTTACACGATGAAATAATTGCAATGGCAATAATTCCTAAATATAGCAATGTTTTTTTCATGTTCGTTATTTAAAAAAATAAATTGTAAATAATGGCTAATCTATTAATAGCATATTGGTTTTCTGCCAATAATTTATTGTTCCAATCAGCTTGTTGATACTGAATTTTTAAGCAGTTATATTTACTGAATTGATAGTTAATTCCTCCCAACAAAATGGTTTCTTGTAAATCTGCATTGTATGATTTGTAAAAAATAATTTCATTGAATGAATTACGTTGTGCTAAAAACTCATTTCCCTTGGCATTTAGTATAATTCCTGCTAATTGAATTTCTAAATTTGGAATAATTTCATACTCAACTCCCACTTTTATTTGCGTACTTTTAAAATCAATTTTATCAATTCCTTCTGTTCCATTTCTTGTGGTATTTTGTTGTTTTACAAACAATCCAGCATGCACTTTCTTTTTACCTTTATATATCTCATTTAGGCCTAAATCGGCCAATATTTCTAGATTTGTGAAGTCTCTAGTTGCAGTAGTTCCTTGCCCTGTAATTTCATTATACATGGAAGCATTTCCGCTTATTTTCAAAAGATTTTTATTGCTATGGTTCCATGCTAATTTAACATCACCCCCTTGTCGGTTTGGAGTTGCTTTTCCGTATGGATACATGTTTTCATATGCAGGGTTGTAATCTTTTAAAGTTGGACTTAAAAACATATTGTAATAATTTCCATCTGTTAATACAGAAAGCATATTTGCTGGTCTTGCCGACTCACGGTTGGTGTAATATGGATATTCGCTTGCCACTGCACCAAAATCTACTCTTCTGCTCTGAGCACCAATACTTCTAAAATTAGTTTCTACACTTCGTAAATCAACACCAATATTCCAATTTTTCTTTTTATTATCTATATTAATTGCACCATCCATAAACATTCCATCGTTTATTAAAGGGGCGTTTGTGGTATTTTCATAGGTAACATTCGATTTGCCAAATTCTCCACCCAATACTACTTTTAAATTTTTTACTTTTAAATCTTCTTTTACTTCAAAACTATTAACAGTATTGCTGAATAAAGCATTAGAAAACATGGCTGTTTTTTGCACATCAAAAGCATTGGAATAATTATAAGCAATGATTAATTGGTTAAACATTTTTGCCTGAATGGTGCTTCCCGCAAAAAGTCTATCGGGAGAACTGAAATAATCGGTTTGTTTATTTTTAGTAATCAATCCTGTTACATGAATATGGTTCACATATTTATTAAAATCAAAACCAATATCTGCCGTTGCTCCTTGTTGACGCCAAGAGTTTTGACCATAAAATTTATCGTAAGCTATTACTTCAGTAAAAGTGTTAAAAGCTGCAGGATTATTTTGACTTAGTTCGCCTTGATTATTAAATAAAGTATATTCAGTCATTTTGGTGTTTAAATCCCCAACTTGGTATTTAATTCTATTAAACATTAAACCTCGTAAGTATAATTCACGTAAATTGAAAATGATTCCACCACCCCAAAAACCTGTCATGTCATTTTGCACACGTGTGGTAACTTTTATTTCAGTATTTTCTGAAGGACGAATATGTAAACCAAAATCAAATAAAGTAGCACCAGTCATTTGTTTTCTGGCGGTGGTAGTGTCTTTATTGATAAGGCTTCCACTTAAACTACTGTTGTTAAAAGTAAACCTTCCTGAACCAAAAAAATCAATTTTTTTTTCCTGCGCTTTAATTGCCAAAGGCAACAAACCAAGACATAATAATAAGTAAGTATAAAAATGCTTCATGTTAAAAATATAGTTTAAGTTCAATGGTTGTTTCTGTTCCTTTAATATTGTCTTTTACAAAACTTTTGTCTTCTTGGCTAAACCAACGTCTTCTAATATATAAATTTGTATTTTTAGCAATGGCTAAATCTAATCCCAATCCAAACAAATTAGATTCTTGGTTGATTGCATTATTAAAAGTACTTCCAAGTTTTCCATCCACATTATCACCTTTGTTTAATTGGCTATTGCCTGTAATATATTCTTTACCAAACGATGTAATTAAACTTACTTCTTTATTGATCATAAAAACAGCATCAAATTCATGGTAAAAAGTTCGTAAATAAGCATTACTGCTAAAGGTTGGAATGATGTTAAAATCACTTTGCGCTGAACCAAATGAACCAACATAAAGTAAGTAAAAAGGAATATAGCTAAAATTTACTTTTTGCTTTAATTGCACTTGCAACATATTAAAATTGGTCAATGTTTTGGGCATTCCAAAAGAATTTGTATCGGTAATTTCCATTGATTGAGAAAAGCCACGGAAATAAGATGTCCAATTGCTGTAAGCACCCACATTATTTACAAAAGGTACAAAACGAGAAAAAGGCAAAGCATTTATTTTATGGCCAAAAGCTAAAGTACGTCCCATTGATTTAATTTCACTAGAAACCATATTTCCAATGTTTAATTTAGTTGATTTTGTAATATCTACCCAAAAGTTAAAACTAAAACCCTTGCGATTATTACTAATTTGACCAACGTCTGTTATTGATCCAGCAAAATTACTGATACCTCCGCTTCCACCAGCCGAATTACCAGTTTGATTAACAGAAGAAGCACTTAAAAAAGATGTATTTGAACTTAAAAAATTTCCGTAATAATTTACAAATTGCGGACTCATATAAAATCCTTCTACATCAAAAGGAATTTTGGTAATTTTAGCAGGCGTTTTTATTTTTACCCTTATTGCTTCACCCCAACCTTCTTTTTGAGTATTTGAATAAAGTTGGCCTCTTCCTATTTCTGCAGATAAATCAAATCCATTCCAAGCCAAGTCGTATGAAAAAGTTTGTAATTGAATTCCCGCTTCTTCAGTTGCCAATGAATCTAAGAATGAAGTATAGTTCATCATATTAAATCCTATTGTTTGATTATTTATTTTTTTTCTAACCCTTAATCCAAAAGTATAAGATGGAATTTTACTACCAACAATAGATTGAACTGGGGTAACACCATATAATAATCGGAACGACATATTTCCAGGAAGTTCATTTCCATCAATCATCATTCCTTTAAAAGCTTGCATTCCAAAACGCATATCTCTGCTAATATTTCCATATTCAAAATAGTTAGAAGCCCTATCGAATGACACAGAATTATTTTCCCAAGGGTAACGTTCAAAAATACTATAACGTTGGTAACCAATAAAACTACTAAAAAGCATTCCACTCATATCAGTCCAATTAATACCGCCCATATGAGCTGTAAATTTTCCAACTTCCGTTTGAATACTTCCAGTTAGGTTAATTCCTAAATTTAAATTGATAGGGCTATTGCCAATATTTCCAGTAAAATTATGGTACAAAGCATAATCCATTCCTATGTATGTTTTTGAAGTTGGCTGAGCTGAAATATTAATCAACATCAAAGGCGGATCGCGGTATACATCACCAGCACCAAGCACAAAATTTGGTGCATTTGCAAATTGATTTCCAGGAATTACTACAAACGAATTTTCTAAATCACGGTTAATTCCAAAAAAACGATAATATCCATTAACACTAATTTTTTTTAGTGGAATTAATCCCAAAGGACCAGAAGAAATTGGTCTTATAACAAAGCCTGAATCAATATCTTGAGCATTTATTTTGGAATAATTAAATCCAATAAATGTTAGTATTAACAAGCAAAAAAATCGGTTGAATAAGTAATATTTTTTCAAATCAGTTTTATTGTAAAACGAAAGTATGTACTAAGTTTATATTAACAACATTATTTGCCCCAACTCACATACTACAATATGATTTATTTTGGTATAAATACTACAACACAGCTACAACAAAAATTTATAAGTAACTAATATAAAACTATTTAACTTTATTTTTATTATATCAAATTTTATTATATTTGAAAGTACAGAATGGAAAAAAATTATAAAAATATTTTAAAAATTAGTTTAGTTATTTCATATATCTTTTTGCATTTATTAAAGATAAATTCGCAAAACATGACTTCTGTTCCAATGATTAAGAACTATCCAAAATCTATTTATAATGGAGGCACACAAACTTGGGACGTTTGCGAAGCAGATAATGGATTAATATTTTTTGCTAATAATGATGGCTTATTGCTTTTTAATGGTAATCAATTCAGTAAATATTCACTTCCACAAAACACCATTTTAAGGTCTATTTATTATGATAATAAAACCAAAAAAGTATTTGCTGGAGGACAAAATGAATTAGGATATTACTATTTTGAAAAGAATGGAAATCTAAAATTTGAGTCACTTACAAACCTTTTGCCTGTTGGTTTTAAAGGATTTGAAGATGTTTGGGGAATAGAAGAATTAAACAGCAAAGTGTATTTTCAAACCAGTAAACAAATTTTTGTTTACGATGGCAAAAATATAGCTGTAATAAAACCATCAGAGAATTTTTTAGAGAATTTTTATAAAGTAGGTGAACGTCTATTATTAACAGATGTTTCAGGTAGTATTTACGAAATAAAAGGCAATAATTTTATTCAAATTTTAAAAAAAAGCAAACTTGATATTTCTGCTATTTTACCTTTTGGTAAAAATGATTTATTGATAACAACTTATAAAAATGGAATTTATTTTATTAAAAACAATGTCATTCAAAAGTCTGAAATTGAAAATAATATCCTAAATCAAAGTAGAATTTACAAAGCTTGTACTTATGGCAATTATTATATTTTAGCAACAAATAGAGCGGGGATATTTTTTTTAGATCAAAATGGAAAAATAGTAAATAATGTAAGTATAAAAGATGGCCTTCAAAACAATAATGTATTATCGTTATTCAAAGATAAAAACAATAATATTTGGCTTGGATTAGACAATGGAATTGACTTAGTTAGGCTTAATTATCCATTTGGTTACGTGCTTCCAGATGGACTTTTAAAAGGAACTGGATACAGCATGACTGAATATGGCGATACTTATTACTTTGGAACAAATAATGGTTTATATGCCCGAAAAAAAGTCAATAATTCTGCAGATGCTTTTCAGCTAGTTGCCAATACAGATGGGCAAGTTTGGTGGGTTCAAGTACTAAATGGAAAACTATTTATGTGCCACCATGAAGGTTTATTTGAGGTAAATGGTTTGGTTGCAAAAAAGATTTTAGATTCTCGTGGATGTTGGAAATTAATTCCACTATTAAAGCATGCTGGCTATTATTTAATGGGAACCTATAACGGTTTGAGTCTATTTAAATGGGAAAACAATTCACTTGTATTTGTAACAAAACTTGGCCGTTTTAAGGAATCGAGCAGGTTTTTAGAAGAGGATGAAATTGGAAATATTTGGGTTGGTCATCCTTACAAAGGAATTTATAAAATAAAATTAAGTGGTGATTTGCAAAATGTTCAATTGGTAAAACTGTATGGTGTAAAAGATGGCTTACCCAATGAAACTGAAAATTATGTATTTAATACCGATCCTGGTTTAAGCTTTTGTACTACCAAAGGCATTTATCAATATAAGGATGAAACAGATAAATTTCAATTATTTAAAACATTTAGTTCAAATTTAGATACTTCAAAAGTTTATAAGAGAATATTTAACGGAAAAAATGGAAATATTTGGTTTGTAAGTTCCAATGAAATTGGGTTTTTAAAACCCAATTATAATGGTGTTGACTATACTTTTAACAAGGTTATTTTGCCAAAATTAGACCAAAATTTAGTTGGTGGCTTTGAGTTTTTAAAAGAATGTGATAATGGGAATTTGTTTATAGGAGTTGAGTCGGGTTTTGTAAATATTAATTTGAATCAAATTAATAAGTTTGTTCAACAGCCGCCATCGGTATTAATTACAGGAATAAGTTCATTAGTGTTAACTGATTCTGTTTATTTTAGGTATGTAAATTCTAGTAATGAAAAGCTTGAGATTGATGATAAATCAATAGAATTTACATACAGTTCACCCAATTCCTATTTTTATAAAGATTTAGTGTTTTCAAGCTATTTAGAAGGCTGGGATAAGGATTGGTCTCTTTGGAAACCTGCCGTTACTCGTGAGTTTAGCCGATTGTCTTATGGAAATTACATATTGCACTTAAAGTCAAAATGTATGGGATTAGAAGGCTTAGAAACTACAATAAAATTATACATCCAAGCACCTTGGTACTGGTCAAAATTTGCAAAATTTTTCTATATTTTAATTGCTATGTTAATTCTGGTTTTGATAGGCTTTTATCCGCAAATGTTAGTTCGTAAAAAAGCATCAAGGGTAATTGCTGAGAAAGACAGTCATTTTAAACAACAAACTGAAATTTTACGTTTAGAAAAAGACAAACAAGAAAAGGAATTAATTGAGTTAAAAAACCAACAATTGCTTTTAGAGGTGGAACATCAGGGTAAAGAATTGGCTTCTTCGACAATGCATATTGTTCAAAAAAGCGAAAAATTATTGTCAATAAAAGAAAAGTTGAAACATATTTCACATATCACAAATGATTCTAAAATTAAACCTGAAATAAGTGAACTTATAAAAAATATAGATAGAGATACTTTAATTGATAAAGACTGGGAAAAATTTGAATTATATTTCAATAATATTCATACCAGTTTTACGCAAAGTTTAAAAGAAAAATTCCCGAATTTAAGTGCAAACGATATAAAAATGTGTGCTTATTTGCGCATGAATTTATCAACGAAGGAAATAGCTTCAATATTAAATATATCGGCCCGAGGAGTAGAAATAAGCAGATACAGGTTACGTAAAAAAATGGACTTAGAAAATGCCACTAATCTAACTGATTTCCTCTTAAGGTTGTAATTTTAAAAAAAAAGGCCAGATTTCTCTGACCTTTTTTTTACTACTAAATATAAAACTTGAAACCTAATTTATTTGGAACTTAATAGTTTTTACAGCATTGTCTGCTTCTATTTTTAACAAATAAATACCTTGTTTTAACGAATGAGTATCTAAATTAATAGTACCATTTCCGTTATTTTGATTCGATGTTTTTGAAATCATTAATTCACCTAACATATTATATACTAATACTTTTGAATCTCCTTCTAAGAATTGACCCATTTCTATAAATAATGTTTCAGTGGTAGGATTTGGATAAATTTTTACATTTTTTAATGCTTGTTCTGCAAAACCAATTGATTCACATTTTGTACAAGTATTCCAGCAATATGTTCCTGCAATTATTGCAGCAGTATCTTTTACACTTAAGTAACGATTTGTAAAATTACCAACTGTTTTGGTACAAGGATCAGTTGCTATAAATTGTTCTTGGTCTAACCAATTACCAACGCTGAATTTGTAATCGTAAGAACCAGTATCTAAAGTTAATGTTACTGAATAAATACTATTTCCAATAGCTGTCATTTTAGTACATTCGCCACACCATCCGTTGAAACTTCCATTTAAAGTTACACCTTTAATTGATAAACTATCATCAACATAATTTTTCATGTTAACTTTAAAAGTTACTTTAGCTTTTGGAGCAGTATTTAAGCAACTTGTGCAACTTTCCCAGCAAACTAAAGGTAAAGTATCATTTAATTTTGAAACAGTAGTTGTTCTATTTGTAAAACCAGATTTAGTAGTTGTACAAGTCATACCCTCTTTTAATAATTCTTGCGATTTCCAATTTCCAACTGTGTATTTAAAATCATAAGTTGAATCTTTATCTAATAAAACACTTGTTACCCAAATATCAGTTCCTGTAATTTTTGTCATTGGATTACAAGCTCCACACCAATTGTTAAATGTGCCATTTAAAGTAACAGTATCACTAGCAGCGGGTTTGTTTTTAGCCATATCAACTTGGAAAGTTAAGTATGTTTTTGTAGAACCACCTGTTCCTGTACAAGCTGTACATTTTTCCCAACAAGCCAAAGGAATTGAATCATTAACTTTAGCCGTTCTGAATAATCTATTGGTAAAATTACCTGTAGTTTTAGTACATGATAAAGTTGAAGCTAAATTTTCTGAAGATACCCAAGCACCAACAACATATTTAAATTCAAAATCTGTAGCTGTATCAAGGGCAACAGTTGTTGACCAAATATTTGTTCCTGGAGTTTTAGTCATTGGATTACAAGCTCCACACCATCCATTAAATGTACCATTTAAAGTTATAGTATCATTTGCATTCAAAGTAATATTTTTTGTGTCAACACTAAATTTGATATTTACTTTTGAAGGAACTGGAGGAGTTATAGTTCCGAAAGTTACGTCATCAAAATAATACGTTTTTTCACCTGCAATAGCTCCAGTTGTTCCAAAATTAAAGAATACTGAAAGTTTTTTGTAGGTATAAGTTAAGTTAATAGCTGCAGTTCCAGTTGCTTGGTTTGCAAAGTTAAACTCTAATGTTTGCCAAGCATTAGCAACTGTTGTAGTTGCTTCAGTTTCTACACTTTTAGTACCATCATTTGCATCTTCTACTTTCATTCTAACAGGAGTTCCAATTGAAGGAGAATAAACTCTCATACTAATAGTTTTTGAAGTTGAGGTAAATGGAATTATTGAACCAAATCCTGTGTTTCCTCCAATGGTAGTACCAGCCCATAATTCAGCAGTACTTGTTTTAATTACTTTACATGCTTTGTTTGTTGAAACAGCTGGATCTGTTACTATTGAACTAGTATTTCCACCAAAATCAGTTAAACCATAATTTAAAGTTGAACTTTCAAAAGTTACAGGCATATTTAATTGCGGAGCAACTATTCCTGTTCCAAATTCCACATTATCCCATAAATAAGTTTTTGTTCCAGCAGTAGCACCTGTTACACCAAAATTAAAAAATATTGATAACATTCTATAGGTATAACCATAGTTAATTGCTGCAGTACCACTTGCTTGGTTTGCAAAATTAAAAGTTAACGTTTCCCATGCATTTGCGGTTGTAGTTGTTGCCTCAGTTTCTACTGATTTAGTTGGATCGTTAGGATCTTCTGCTTTTATACGAACTTGAATACCACTATTTGGTGAATAAACTCTTACTCTAATTGAAGTATTTCCTGATGAAAAAGGAATTGCATTTGCTAATCCCGATGAAGTACTCATTGTAGTTCCAGCCCATGTTTCAGCTGTATTTGATTTAACTGTTTGAGCTACTTTGTTTAAAGAGTTGCTTGGGTCTGTAATAATTGTAGTTGCATTTCCACCAAAATCAGTAGTTGCATAATTTACATTAGTTGAATCGAAATAAATTGGTAATGTTACTTGTGCTAAAACTGGACCTGTAGCAGCTGGAAACATTACATCATCAAAATAATAAGTTTTTGTACCTGCAGTTGCACCATTAACTCCAAAATTAAAAAACACTGAAGCCTTTTTATAAGTATAAGTATAATTAATTGCAGCTGTACCAGATGCATTGTTAATAAAGTTGAAAGTTAATGTTTGCCAAGTGTTTGAAGCAGTAGTTCTTGCTTCTGTTTCTACACTTTTTCCACCATCATTTGGATCTTCTACTTTTAAACGTACTGCAATTCCACTGTCAGGCGAATAAACACGCATGGTGATAATCGTTCTGCTTGAATTAAAAGCAATTGCAGTAGCAAAACCACTTGCACCACCCATAGTAGTTCCAGCCCAAACTTCGGCTGTATTTGATTTTATTGCTTTTGCAACTTTGTTTGTAGAAACTACAGGATCAGTAACAACAGAACTTGAGTTTCCTCCAAAGTCTGTTAATGTGTAAGTTACATTAGTACTGTCAAAATTTAAAGGCATATCGAATGATTGTGCCTTGGCTAATTGTGTTACAAAAAGTAACAGAAAAAGCATGCTAAGTTGTCTAATTGTTTTCATTTATTTATTTGTTTTGATTTTTATTTGTAATTCAAACTTATAATTTACTTATTTACTTCCTACTTTTAACACCCCTTCTTTGCTTTCACGATTAATATTTTAACATTTATTTACCACAACATCACTACTACATAATATTACAATAAACTGAATTCCTTTATTTTAAATAAAAATAAAAATTTTGTTTCCTTAAAAAAACAGAGCGAATTCTGGTGAAAATATTTGAATAAAATCGAATAAATAGCATTATTTGTTATTGGAATAGCGCCCTTGAATTGAATTATTTAAATTTTAAAACAAAAAAAAGGCTGATAGTTTGAACTATCAGCCTTTTAAATAATTGATTTTTAATTAGCAATACTCTTCAAATGCAGCTTTTAAATTTTCTGCAATCATTTCAGCACTTCTTCCCTCAATATTATGGCGTTCAATAAAATGAACTAATTCGCCATTTTTATATAATCCAATAGAAGGAGATGATGGTGGAAACGGAGCGATAAATTCACGAGCTTTTGCAACTGCTTCCACTTCTTGTCCTGCAAATACCGTTAACAATTCGTTAGGTAATTTACTTGATTCTTGAATGGCTTTCATAATTCCTGGTCTAGCTGTACCAGCTGCACAACCACAAACTGAATTAAAAACCATTAGTTTTGTTCCTTCATTATTGTTCATTGCTGCTGAAACATCATCAGCAGTTAAAAGAGATTTAAAGCCTACTTCAACTAATTGTTGACGCATTGGCGCTACTAACATTTCTGGATATGGCATATTTTTATTTAATTTAATTATTAATTTGAATTTACAATTTTACAATTTTGTTTCCAAATAATTGCATTAAGCCTAATTGTCATAAAATTTAAAAAAACTTTTTACATAAAATTTGTTATTAATATCATAATCAAATTTTTTAAAGTCCTTGATTATTCTATTTTTGCAAAAAAAATTTTTAAAAATCTATAATAAAATAAAATGTCAGAAGTAAAATCAGTATCTCCTTACAAAGTTAAGGACATTAGTTTAGCCGAATGGGGCCGTAAAGAAATAAAATTAGCTGAAGCAGAAATGCCCGGTTTAATGACAATTAGAAAAGAATATGGTGCTGAACAACCTTTAAAAGGAGCAAGAATTGCAGGCTGTTTACACATGACAATTCAAACTGCAGTTTTAATTGAAACTTTGAAAGCATTAGGTGCTGAAGTTACTTGGAGTTCATGTAATATTTTCTCTACACAAGATCATGCTGCTGCTGCAATTGCTGCTGCTGGTATTCCTGTTTATGCATGGAAAGGTCAAAACGAAGAAGAATTTGATTGGTGTATTGAACAAACTTTATTTGCTTTCGAAGGCGGAAAAGGTTTAAACATGATTTTAGATGACGGTGGTGATTTAACCAATATGGTTTTTGATCGTTACCCTGAATTAACTAAAGATATTAAAGGTTTATCGGAAGAAACTACAACAGGTGTTCACCGTTTATACGAACGTATGAAAAAAGGTACTTTAGTTATTCCTGCTATCAATGTAAACGATTCGGTTACTAAATCTAAATTTGATAACAAATATGGTTGCAAAGAAAGTTTAGTTGATTCTATTCGTAGAGCAACTGATATTATGATGGCTGGTAAAGTAGCTGTTGTTGCTGGTTATGGTGATGTAGGAAAAGGTTCTGCAGAATCATTACGTGGTGCTGGTGCTAGAGTTTTAATTACTGAAATTGACCCTATTTGTGCTTTACAAGCTGCAATGGACGGATTTGAAGTAGTTACTATGGAAGAAGCTTGCACACGTGCAAATATTTTTGTTACAGCTACTGGTAATTTGAAAATTATTGGCGAACGTCATTTTAGAGCTATGCGCGATAAATCTATCGTTTGTAACATTGGCCATTTTGACAATGAAATAGACATGGCTTGGTTAAACGGTGCTTATGGTTCTACAAAAGATACCATTAAACCTCAAGTTGATGTTTATAACATTGAAGGAAATGATATCATTATTTTAGCTGAAGGTCGTTTAGTAAATTTAGGTTGTGCAATGGGTCATCCTAGTTTTGTTATGAGTAATTCATTCTCAAACCAAACATTAGCTCAAATTGAATTGTGGAATCATAGCGATAAATATGAAAACAAAGTATATGTGCTACCTAAGCATTTAGATGAAAAAGTAGCATACTTACATTTGGCTCATATTGGTGCTAAATTAACAGTTTTAGATAGCGAACAAGCTGATTATATTGGCGTAAAAGTTGAAGGACCTTTCAAAGCTGAAATGTACAGATACTAATATTTTTAGTTTATAAAAACTTAAAAGCCGAT
>CAIUQQ010000218.1 GCA_903901345.1 uncultured Bacteroidota bacterium
TACTACTTATATTACCAATTATAGCTTTTAACTTTTTGTACTCCGATCATCTCCCAATATCTGTTTCTGGATTGATTTCATTTTCATTTTTTTGTTTTTTTATGCTTAAAAATATTAAATGGGGCTTATTGTATTTTATAGTTACAATTTTAATTAGTTTCCTTTTTTTTAAAGTTGGAATTTTTCTTAATATAATGGCAATTTTTTTAATTGTTTATTTATCATATAAGAAATGGCCGACATTTTATATTTTGAAAATTGTTCCTTTAATTGTATTAATTTTTTTTATAACTAATAATGCGCTTAGTCCAAATTGCAAAACTCATTTATGGAACAAAACTTATTCATCAAATAATTTAAATATTCCATCTTCTTCAGAAAATGTTATTCAAAATATACCCCAAGAAAATACTAGCATTTTAAAAGAAGGAAGAACCTTGGCTTATTTTGAAAATACATTAGTAGCAAAACATACAATAGATGAAACTATAGGAACTGGAATGGAAACACTTTTGATTTATTTTGAAACATTGGTATTTCCTGTTGAACTTTCATTTTATTATGGATATTCAAAAACACAAACAGTAAATTTGTTAAATCCATTTGTGCTCATATCCATTTTGATTCATTTGGCATTGGTTTTTATTGCCATTTGGCAATTTAAAACAAAGCCATTTATAAGTATTGGAATTGCTTGGTATATAATTTCTATTCTTTTATTTAGTAATTGGGTGGAATTGGTAGCTGGAATGGTAGGGGAGCGATTGGCTTTTACCGCCTCTGCAGGTTTTTGTTTGTTTGTGGCAGCTTTATTTGTATGGGCTAAACCAAATTTTATGTTATTTAAACCAAAATCTATTGAGTATTTATTTATATTTATAATCGTATTGTTTTCATTTAGAACTATTGCAAGAAATGCTGATTGGAAAAATCCATTAACATTGGTGAACCATGACATGGAACATTTGGAATATTCTTTTCAGGCTCATAATTTATTGGCATTGTATAATATGAATGAATCTATGAGTAATTCAAAGTTGAATGATAATGAAAAATATGATTTGCAAGTGCAAGCAAAAGAGCATTTTAAAATGGCCAATCAAATTTATCCATTCTTTTTCAATACCCATTTTGATTTAGGTAGAGTATATTTATTACACAGGGATTTAGATAATGCCAAAAAAGAATTTGAGTTAGCATTAAGTATTGAAAAAGATAACTTATTTGTGCTAGAGCAATTAGTTAAAACCTGTTATGAGCTTAAGTTGGAGCTGGAAACTGAAAAATATGCAAATCAGTATTTAAAAATAGTTCCTCAAAATGAAAACATTTACATGATGTTGGCTTATTTGAAATTAAATGTAAACAAACCACAAGAAGCTATAAAATACAGTCACCAAGGACTATTGTATTTCCCTAATAGCCAAACATTAATTAATATAATCAATCAAAAACCAAATCAATAATTTTGATATGGCTTTATTGAGCAAGTAAAATTATTTTTTTATTCTCAATTAGGCTAAATAAGTAGGCAAATTTCATTTTATTTAAAATCTAAAATATTTGTTTGTAGATGAGTTTTTTCATCGAAGATTCTTTTTGTCCCATAAAAAACAAACTATTTTTTAAAGGAATAATTATAAATCAAATCTTTCCTATTTTCACAAATCTTTTTCAATTCCAATTTATTTCAATAACCATTTAAATGGTTATTTCACCAATTAAACCGGAAAATGTTTTTTTGAACATATTATCACCACAAAAGCACACCTATTTTAGTAAAAAACGGTCTTTTGTAAAAATATTAAATTGAGTATTAAAAAAATAAATTCTTAACATATTGAAAAACAAATAAATAAACTTTTTGTTTAATTAGTTTATTTTGTTTACATAAATGAATTTTACAGCAAATATCAACTTATGAATAAACATATATCATTTTCTTGTTTTTCAAAATTGTCAATAAAAACAATTTTCATTTTTATTTTGCTTTTAAGCACTTTTTTTGCTCAAGCACAACTTAATATGTATACTCCAAGCTCCCACGTTTCAGCTGAGTATAATTTAGTAACTGGAGTATGTAGTGGTACAGTAAGATTTAAGTTTAAAATCTCAGTGCCCACTAATTCATGGTTGCGAAGCATGAATGTTTATTATAAAAATACTTCGGGAACCTATACCCAAATAGCTACAATAACTGGAAATTATAATGGAGCGTATAATTTTTATGAAGGTTGGGGAACAGATGGCAATTCATCTGGTTATATTGGATTCTTATTTTCAGGTAATAATGGTGCATCTTGGTCAATGGGAAATCATACTAATGCGCCAAATTCAGAACGTTTTATGGATTATGTTTGGAGTAATCCACCTACCGATGCTATTAATAATGGTATGATAAAAATGGCAACTTCGGGAGTATATGAAACGCAATCTTGGTCAGCAGGACAAAGTAGTGAAGTAGTTGCTGTTATTCCCACTTTATACCCTCCTATGAATGTAGTTGCTACGGATGCACTTCATTGTGATAAAGTAAGTTTGGGATGGTCTTTGCCTTCAAGTTTTCCTTGTGGTTATTCTCAAGAAATATATAGAAGTAACACTTGGATTGCATCTGTAAATAATAGTACTACTACTTATAATGACTTTACTGCTGGAGCAGGAAATTATAGTTATACTATTAAATCAAGCTATAGTCCATGGTACCATACACTAGAAAGTGAATCTTCTAATAGTTCTGTTGGTTCTAGAAAAGGAATATTAAGTGCAGTTTCTGGCTTAACTGCATCTAACAGTAACTGCGATAATACTGTTGACCTTAATTGGTCTTATTATAATTCTAATCCAACTCAATTCAAGGTATATCGGTCTAGTTCAGCCACTAGTTTAAGCGGAACCTTCATTGGAAATGTAGAAGGAGGAGAAAGATCTTATACTGATGCCTCAGTCCCCTCAAGAAATGCTAAATATTATTATCAAGTTGGAACAGTTGGAGATTGTGGAATAACTTATTCTATAGTTAAACCCGGAGCCTCGCCAACATCACCTAGTGCACCTACTACTGTAGCAACAGCCTTTAACGGATCAAATACAGCGATAGTTGTAACGTGGAATTATAATAATGCTAATAAAGATATTACTGGATTTATAATTGAACGATCGTCACCAACAGGAACAACTTATGAAAATGTGGATACAGCTTTAAGAACATTTACTGATAATAATATTTTATCTTGTGTAAATTATACTTATAAAGTAAGGGCAAAAAATGATTGTTTACCAACGGGAACGTCATCTACAAATGTTTCAACAACAAAACTAACTCCTAATATTTTAAATTCGTTTAATGGAACTACCAATAAATTAAAATGTACTAAAGGTTCAAATCTTACTATTTTGGAATGGAGTACATTAAATGTTGATTTATTGACTTCCTATAAAGTTTTCAGAAAAACATATGGCTCAATAAATGACTCTGTATTAATTGGTTCGCCAGCAGGAGGAGAAGGTACTTTTATTGATAATTATGCCATTACTGGAGTATTATATAAGTATACTTTAATTGGTGTTTTGAATTGTGCGGGTACATTGAATTATTCAAATGCATCAGAAGATTTAGGATTTAAAAGAGCCTATGGAACAGTAAGTGGAAAAATTACTTACCAAGGTGGCATATCTTTAAAGGGTGCTAAAGTAATGGTTTCGCCAACCAGCAGTTCTGTTTCGTCTGTGGGAGCTTCCATGCTATTTAATAATACAGGTGCTTTAAATGTTCCTTCATCTTCTCTTTTAAGTTTTAGTAATGGTATTACATTAGAAACTTGGTTTAAAGCGAGTACAGTTTCAACTACAAAAGAGTTGATTTCAATTGTTTCAGGGTCAAAAACATTTAAATTAAGATTAGTGAATGCATTCTTGCAGATTACTGCTTATAATGGTTCAACTACAAAAACTTTAACAAGTAGGGACACAATACTGGCTAATAATTACAATCAGGTTTCTGCAACATTAAAAAATGATTCTATGTTCATTTATATCAATGGAGTAAAAAGAGATTCAATCAGTAATGCTGGCTTTACTTTATTACCGCTAAATGCTTCTACAATGCAAATTGGAAATGCATTTGTTGGTAATTTAGACGAAATTAGGGTTTATAATTATACTAAAACTAAAGACGAAGTGGCACTTGATTTTTGCAGAAAAGTAAGTCCTGATGATGATGGATTGGTAGCCTATTATTCGTTTGATGAAAATATATCAGGTTATTTAGGCTTTTTTGATTATTCAAAAACAGGATCGGCATTCAATGGAAATCATGGTACAATTTCTATCTCATCGGGACCAGTTTTTAATTCCACTGTGCCAAGTAAGTCACAATTATCTAATGCTAATTATACCGATGAAAATGGATATTATACAGTAACCTATATTACATTCGTAGGAGGAGGAGAAAACTTTACAGTAACTCCAAATTATGAAACTCATGCATTTGATCAAATAAGAAATTTAAATATCAGTGAAGGCGCATCTGTGTTTAACCAACAAGATTTTATTGATCAATCTTCATTTACTACCACAGGAACTGTTTTTTATGCAGGTACATCATGTGCTGCAGAAGGAATAAATTTCAGTATAGATGGAGATTTAGTAAAACTAAATGGTGAGGCAGTTGCTTCTGCAGCTAATGGTACATTTAGTATTCAGGTACCAGTTGGAAATCATGTTATAAAAACAGTAAAAGATGGTCATGTATTTAGTGCGGGTCGTTTTCCTACTACTGGTAACTATAATTTTCAAGGGGTAACTGCTGGAATTCAATTTAAAGATACTACTTTAATAAAAGTAGTAGGTAGGGCTGTTGGAGGTGCCATTGAAAAAAATAAAAAAATTGGCTTAGGAAGATCCATCAATAATATTGGAAAAACAAGGGTATATTTTAGGTCTCAAAATGGATGTAAAGGATTAGCGATTACCACAAATGATTCATCAGGGGAATATACTGCTTATTTACCACCATTAATTTACACCATTGATACATTGAAAGTTTTGACTAATTTAGCTGCAACCTTTGATATTCAATCTGTTTTAGATTTAACAAATGCTATGAAATCAACAGTTCAAGTGGCAGATACCATTTTTGTAGCTGGAACGAATACTATATCTAGAATTGATACAACATCTTATAACGTAAGGAGAGATTATATATTATATAATACACCTAAATTAGATTTTGCAAGAACCGTGCAAAGAACACTTACCGATACTAGTTTTATTGGTGAAACAGAAATTATAACTTCAGAGAATGATACCATTTCTTTGTTACCAAGTAATCCATTTGGATACCCGATTTTTTTACAATATAAAGTATACAATGCCAAAGTATATGCATTTGAAACGTATAATAATAATGATAAAAGTACTGTAGTTCAATATAAAGTGCCATTAGATGGTACGCTTAATATATATAATTCATTTGCAGGTCAAGAAACTTCAGATACCATTAAATCGATTGAAGTAAAAAATGGGGAGGCTTTGTACTCCTTTAGAGGAGGCTCCCCAAATTTAACAAAAAATTCATTAAACCCTTCTCAAAGTTTCACTAAATCGCTCCAAGCCATTTTTTATACTACTGGGAATATAGGAGTTAGGTTTGGAGAATGGTTGCCTAATCCTGGTAACACGCCATATAGAGCAATTTTATTTGGAGGCAGATCAAGGGGAACTAATTTTTCTACATTGGGCCCTGATAAAGTAGATTTGATTTTAAGAGATCCTCCTGGTTCAGCAAGTTCTGCTACTTGGGCAAAAAACACTAACTTTAATACAATTACAAGATATTCAAAATTAGAAAATTTTGATGGTGGTTTTTCGGGCTCGGTATTTGCTGGTGCTCAATTTGAAACAGGGGTTGCTTTTGGAGCTTTGTATTCAACAGAAGTTGAAATAGCTGGAAATGCAGGTTTTGGTGTTCAAAAAAATACTACAATGGGCACTAATGGAGAAATGGTATCTACAATGAGTTCAAATATTAGTATTTCTACAGGTTCGGGGTCCGATCAAGTAGGTGCTAAGGCAGATATATTTTTTGGACATTCTACCAATTATACATTTGGGGCAGCCGATAATTTAACACTTATTGATTCAATTAAATGTGCTGTACCAGGTGCTATCTGTGGTAACACGAGCTATCATGGTTATAAACTAGGTATTTTTACAAATTTATCAATTAATCCTAATGGCATAGCTACCGTTTTTGCTTATACTGTTGGGGAGGTAGAAGACATAATTATTCCCAATTTGATAAGTTCAAGAAACAATGTTCTGACCAATAGTAAAAAAACAAATGGAATTACCCATAAGTATACCATTAATTTTACAGATGACAGCGACCCAGATTATGAATTAAAATTTGGGGCCAATAATGACGATCCAATTTGGGGGAATTTAAGAAACAATAACAAATCTTTGGTTCAAGATGCTAGTGATTATACTGGTCCTAGTTATACTTATAGTCCTAATAGTGCTTTAGAAACTGACACTGTTCGTTTTTATAATAATCAAATTAGAATTTGGAAAGAGGCTTTGGCAAAAAATGAAAAAGAAAAATACCAAGCCCAATTCAATCCTTCGCTTATCAGTAGTAACTCTAGTATTGGAAAAGCAGTAGTGACAAGAGATTTTGCTTCTACTAAGAGCAAAGAAGAAACTAATTATGAAGAAGTTTATTTAGGAGTAGATCAATCACGTGGTTTTAGTTTAGATATAGCTGGAAGTGGTATTGAGTTTGAAGGAAGTTTAACAATAGGTTCTACAACTACTAAAGATAAAGGAAGTTCTTCTGATACAACGGTAACGCTAAGTTATACTTTACAAGATGGTGATGATGGTGATTTGATTTCGGTAGATATTATAGATCCTAAAACTGGAAATGGACATATTTTTAAAACAATTGGAGGTCAAACTTCTTGCCCTTTTGAAGGTGAAATTTGGGCTAATTATTTTAAACCAGGTGATACCGTTCAAGCAACAACTTATTATGATGGCAGTTCAAGTAATATAAAATTGAGTGAAGGTACTGCCCAACGACATGTACCTACTATTCAAGTTACTCAACCCGTTAAATTTAATGTGCCAGCAGATCAACCTGCTACTTTTCAGATTCTGTTAGGAAATCAAAGTGAAGTTAGAAATGATGATCAAGATTATTCATTTAGAGTTATTGATGCAACAAATCCTTATGGTGCAGTTTTAACTATTGATGGTTTAGATCCTAATAAAGATTTTAGTGTGCCCGGGGCTACAACTATTACCAAAACACTTACCATAAGAAGGGGTACTCAATATTATGATTATGACAGTATTTTATTGATTTTTAAATCTCCATGCGATGATGATATAGTGGATTCGGCCTATGTGTCGGTTCATTATATTCCAACTTGTACTGATGCAAATATTTATAGTCCTGGTGACAAGTGGATTTTAAATAATTCTTTTAAAGACACCATGAATGTAATTATTGCAGATTATGATTATAATTTTGGAGGTTTTCAAAATACTACTTTCCAATATAAACAGTCATCTAGTTCAAGATGGAATATTTTAGAAACTTTTAAAATTGTTCCTGGAATAGGTGATGCTGTCATTCCTACTGTTAAATCATATATTGAATATGCATGGAATATGAAACAATTATCTGATGGTCCTTACGATATTAGGGCTGTTACCACTTGTTCTGCTCCTGGTCATCCAAATGCTACCAAAGAATCAAGTGTTAGAAGTGGTATTGCTGATAGGGTAAATCCAAGTCCTTTTGGAAATCCATCGCCAGCCGATGGCATTTTATCTCCAAATGATGAGATTCAAATTCAATTCAATGAACCAATTGACAATGCATCATTAAGTTATCAAAATTTTGATATAAGAGGTGTTTTAAATGGAAGTGCACAACAAAATACTGCAAGTTTGTTTTTTGATGGAGACAATGATTATGTTGAAATTCCAGTAGGTTTAAATTTAACTAAAAAAACATTCTCGCTCGAGTTTTGGGCTAAGAGAAAAGGTTTGGGAGAACAAGTAATATTTTCTCAAGGTGTAGATGCTGCTCAGTTTTTTTCTATTGGATTTAACGCTGATAATAAATTTAATTTTAGAATAGGATCACAAATGGTTCAGTGTAATTTGATTTCAGTTGATTCCTTAGCGTTTCATCATTTTACAGTTTCTTATAATTATGAAACAAGTACATGTGAACTTTTTGTAGATGGAATAGTTGGCAATACTGGTAACACAAACATAGTTAATAATTATGAAGGTGGAGGAAAAACATTTATAGGAAAATTATCTCAAAATAATGGAACCTTTTTTAGTGGAAACCTCAGAGATTTTAGACTTTGGACTAAAACAAGGTCTTCATCAGAAATACTTAGTTCAATCAACAAAAGTTTAAAAGGAACTGAAGCTGGTATTTTAGCCAATTGGAGAATGGATGAAGCAAATGGATTAACAGTAAAAGATTATATTAGACTAAGAAATGGCAGCATTGTAAATGCGTTGTGGAATGTTTCTCCAAAAGGAAAAGCTTATAAAATTAATACAGAACCTTTGATAGTAAATGCTGCAGATATTGCTTTTACACCAGAATCAGATTTTACCCTTGAATTTTGGTTTAAAGCAGCCAATACTAGTACAAATGTTTGTTTGTTTTCAAACGGCAGGGGAGATTCAACAGATATAAATCCTTCTATTAAATGGAGTATTGAAAAAGATTCAACAGGTAAAATTGTTGTAAAACATAGAGGATTGATTTTTGAGGCAGTTTCTACCAATTATTTTGATGGAAATTGGCATCATTTTGCATTGGTAATGCAACGTGCCACTAGCTTAACAGCTTATTTGGATGGAAACTTACAAAATAGTGTATCGCCTGCAAGCTTTCAAGAATTTGGTGGAGATAAATTTGTACTAGGAGGAAGGCTATATCAAAGAGCTGGTGATGTAATTGACAGAAAATTGAATGGCTATGTTGATGAAGTGAGAATTTGGGAATCGGCAAGAGCCCAATCACAAATAGAAACAGACCATTCTAACAGATTATCGGGAACAGAATCAGGTTTAGTTTTCTATTTACCATTTGAAACATATACTTTAAACTTAGGTGTACCAATATTAACTCCAAGTATTGTTGATCAATTAAGTTTTTCTAGAACTATAACTGGAACTACTAGTTTAGGAAGTGGGCTTAATGATGAAACTCCTACAGTTAAAGTTCAAAGACCAATACAGGCAATTAATTTTGTATATTCAATAAATCAAGATAAAATAATTTTAACACCTACTACTCTTCCTGAATTAATAGAAAATGTAACATTAGACGTAACCACTAAAGATGTTTATGATTTAAATGGAAACATTATGCAGTCGCCAAAAACATGGATTGCATATGTAGATAAAAACCAAGTAAAATGGTATGATCAAGAATTTAGTTTTACTAAAAAATCGGGTGAGGCATTAACTTTTTCTACTAATATAGTAAACTCAGGTGGAGCTATTAAGCAATTTAATATTGGAAACATCCCATCTTGGTTAACTGTAAGTCCTTCAAGTGGAGTTATTAATCCAAATAGTACCAAAACCATTCAGTTTACTATTAATTCAAATGTAAATATTGGAACTTATGAAAATAATATTCAGTTGTTAACTGATTTTGGTTATCCTGATGGCTTACTTATAAAACTAAAAGTTTTTTCAGAACCACCTTCTACATGGACAGTTAACCCTGCTAATTTCCAAAATAGCATGAGTATAATTGGTCAAATTAGAGTAAACAATGTAATTTCAACAAATGCCGATGATAAATTAGCAGCATTTGTAAATGGGGAGTGCAGAGGAATAGCAGGCTTACAGTATTTCCCACAAATAGACAGGTATTTTGCATTTTTATCAGTTTACAGTAATGTTACTGATGGCGAAAATATTGAGTTTAAAATTTGGAATGCCGGTGCGGGCAAAATACATTCAGATGTAACTCCAAATATTTCATTTGTAAGTAATGGACAAACTGGTACCATTGGTAGTCCTCAAGTATTTAATGCAAGTGATAAGCTTACTAAATATATTCCATTAGCAACAGGATGGAATTGGATTTCATTTAATTTAACAATGAAAGATTCTGCTAATTTAAATTCTTTATTTAGCGGGCTTCATAGTACAACTGGCGACATATTTAAAAATCAAACTAAATTTGCTGATTACAGTTCTTCTATTGGTTGGTCTGGAAGTATAGGAAGTACTAATTCTCCTATAAAAACTGAAAATTCATATAGATTTAAAAGTAACACATTTGATACTATTATAATTTCAGGAGTTGAAATTGATCCTTCTCTACATCCAATAAGTTTAAATAATGGTTGGAATTGGTTAGGTTATATTGCTCAAAGAAATTTAAGTTTAACAGAATCTTTCTCTAGTTTATCGGCAACTAATGGCGATATGGTTAAAAGTCAAACACAATTTGCCGTTTATGATAATAGCATAGGTTGGGTTGGTAGTTTATCGGCTTTAATTCCAAATAAGGGTTATATGTATAGAGCTGGTGCTAGTGCAGTATTTGCTTATCCAAGGTCAGCAATGTTTGGTAAAACAGGTGTGAATGAAAATGTTTATTTAAGTAACTATTTTAAATTCAATGCAGCAAACTATGATAAAAACATGAGTGCCATTGTAGATCCTGGTGTTTGTAAAAATGCTATTTCATCTGGACGTTTAAGTTTGGGTGCTTATATAGCAAATGAATTAAGAGGTGTTACCAAATCATCGGATTTAGGAAATGGTAAAAGTCTTTATTTCATAAATGTTTCTTCTAATAGTGATAATGATTCAGTTACTTTTAAATTATTGGACGAACAAACTGGTAAAACATATGATTTAGAAGGTAATTTAAATTTTGAAAACAATAAATTGTCAGGTGAAATAAAAGCACCTGTATTATTAAAAACAAGCTCTTCATTTAATTGCAATGAATTTGGTTTAAATACATCAAATCAAGCCAGTATTTATGTATATCCTAATCCATTTAACACTAAAATTGTAATAAATGTACAAGGAATATCTGGTCCTAAATTAGATGTAAAAGTTTTTGATATAACAGGAAAACAAGTAGATGCTTTTGACTTTATTACACTAGGAAATACCAATAATTATATTGAATGGAATCCATTAGATAAAGGTATTAGAATTCAACAAGGTATTTATTTTGTTGAGGTTAGTTCAGGAGATAATATACTGAGGTCAAAAATTTTAAAATATTAATACAAAAAACAATTAAGAAAACAAATAAGACATGGGTAATTCCATGTCTTATTTAACCAAATTATTTAAACTTATATAGCATGAAATTTAAACATTACTTTCTAGTTACTTTCGTTATTTTATTGCAAAAATTTTCATTTGCAACTGCACCAACTTGGTCAGTAACACCATCGTCATATCAATATTCAATGACAGCTACTGCAGTAGCCAATATAAATTGTGCTGAATTAGCAAACCCAAGTAATAAAATAGGGGCTTTTGTTGGTGGAGTTTGTAGAGGAGTTTCAAATACAAGTACTTATGTAAGTGGCAGGTATTTAGCTTCATTAGTTATATATAGTAGTTTAAGTTCGGGGGAAACCGTAACTTTTAAAATTTATAACTCAGTAACAGATGTTGTAACAGATGCTTTGACTTCAATATCTTTTCAAGATAATGCAACTTTTGGTGTAAGTTCATCTCCATTTGTGGTATTAAATAACAATGCTCCAACTGCATTAAGTTTAAGTAATTCGTCAATTTTAGAAAGTTCAAGTATTGGAACTGTTGTTGGGAATTTATCTTCAACAGACGTTGATCTAAGCCAAACTTATACTTATTCTTTAGTTAGTGGTACTGGAAGTACAGATAATAGTAAATTCTCTATTTTAGGTGGTCAATTAAAAACAGCAGCTACTTATATTTATAGTGTTAAAAGTGTTTTCAGTGTAAGAATTAGAACAACAGATAATTTAAATTGTAGTTTTGAGCAAACTTTTACGCTTAATTTAATAGACGTAAATACAGCTCCAACTCAACTTTATATAAGTGATTCTACTATAAACGAAAATGCTTCTATTCTTACTAATCTTGGTTCATTTACTGCTCTTGATGACGATACGGCAGAAATATTTACTTATGCTTTGGTTGCAGGAATTGGTGATACCAATAATGTAAATTTTAATATTCAAGGAAGTACTTTAAGGTCTTTAAACATTTTTAATTTTGAGGTAAAATCCTCTTATTCAATTAGAGTTAGAGTTACTGATAAAGCAAACAATACTTTTGAAAGAGTTTTCAGAATTTTAATTAAGGATGTAAATGATGTTCCAACAAATGTTACAATTAATAGTTCTAGCTCTGGTGCTTCTTTTGCCGAAAATCGTTTAGTAGGCTCTTTAGTAGGAAGTTTTGCTACTATTGATGAAGATTTAAATAATTCTTTTACTTATTCATTTGTAAATATTACAGGAAATAATAACAGTGATTTTGTTATTTTAAATAATCAATTAAGAACAAATAACAATTTTGATTTTGAAACAAGACAAAGTTATTCTGTTTATATTCAGTCTAATGATGGTAATGGTGGCTTGTTAACCAAACAGTTTTTGTTATCAGTAACTGATAGTAATGACGCTCCAACAGATATTGCTTTAAGTAATTCAACTATTACCGAAAATTTATCAGTTAATACCTTTATTTCTAAACTTTCAACTTCTGATCCTGACGGATTAGGTACATTTGTTTATACTTTAGTTGGAGGAGCAGGAAGTTCAGGAAACGCTAATTTTAGTATTAGTAACGATACTCTATATTCTAATGTAATTTTCAATTATGAATCATTAAGTACTTATTCCATTAGAATACAAACCAATGATGGTAGTTTTGGACTGTATCAAAAAACATTTTCTGTAAGTATTATTGATGCAAATGATGCTCCTACAGCCATTGGTTTAAGCTTTACATCATTAGCCGAAAATTTAAATGTAAACTCAACCATTGGAACTCTTTCTACTGTTGATCAAGATTTAAATAATACATTTACTTATACTTTAGTAAGTGGAATAGGAAGCACTGATAATGCTTCTTTTAATATTTTAGGAAGTTCATTCAGGAGTTCAGTTATTTTTGATTTTGAAACAAAATCAACTTATAAAATTAGACTTCGTACCAATGATGGATTAGGTGGTATTTTTGAGGATACATTTACTATAAATATTATAAATGCAAATGATGCGCCAACTAATATTTCATTAAGTAATAATAGTATTGCAGAAAATTTATCAGCAAATTCTATTGTTGGAAATCTTACTTCTACCGACCAAGATGCTGGTAGTGCTTTTACGTATTCATTTGTAAATAATGCAGGTAATAGCAATGCTAGTTTTAATATAAATAGCAATCAATTATTAACAAATTCTTCGTTTGACTATGAAACGCAAGATGTATATTATGTATATATACAAACCAATGATGGTAATGGTGGAACTTATGTAAAACAATTTGTAATTAATGTTACCAATGCTAATGATGCGCCAACGGCTATATCAGTTAGTAATTTAAGTATACTTGAAAATGTTTCTTCTAACACTTTTATTGGAAAGATAACCTCATTAGATCCAGATTTGTCTAATACAAGTTTTACTTATAGTTTAGCAAGTGGCACAGGTAGCACTAATAATAGTTCTTTTTTAGTATCGAACGATTCATTGTATAGTAATAGCACATTTGATTATGAAACTAAGAACAGCTATAGTATTAGGTTGAACACCAACGATGGCAATGGCGGTAACTACCAACAAGTATTTACAGTATCAATAATAAATGCGAACGATGCACCAACAGCAATTAGCTTAAGTTCACCATCAGTAAATGAGAACCAAATAATTGGCACCACAGTAACAACTATCAACACAGCAGATGCAGACTTTGGGCAAACATTTACTTATTCATTAGTAAGCGGAGTAGGTTCAACAAACAATAGTTTGTTTAGTATTTCAGGAGGTCAGTTAAGAACCAACACAATATTTAATTACGAACAACAAAACATCTATAAAATCAGGTTAGAAACCAACGATGGCAATGGTGGAATATATACCGATACATTTACGATTAACATATTAAATACCAACGATGCACCAAGCAATATAGGATTAAGCAATGCAACAATCAGTGAGAACAGATTACCAAACTCAACAGTAGGAAATTTAAGCTCA
>CAIUQQ010000219.1 GCA_903901345.1 uncultured Bacteroidota bacterium
AGATAAATTTGAAGAAAAAAGAAGTTTAAATTCAGGTGTTACAACTGCAGATAAATAACTTAAACAGCAATAATATCTTCTTCACTTAACAAATTTTCTCCTCTAAAACTTAGTATCAATTGAGCTACTGTAATAACATCTTTTTGGCAATAAAGTTGAATTCGTTCTAAGTTGTTTTCTTCCCAATAAACCTTCCAAACTTGGCTTCCATCTATATCGTCTTTTGGTGTAGCAATATTAAACGAAGCTGCTAATAAATCTAATGAAGTAAAACTTTTATAATCGCCAAACTTCCATAATTCCATGGTGTCCAAATGCTTTATTTCCCAAGGTTTTTTGCCTGCGGTATTTAGCATTTCTGGCAAAGGAATTTTATTTATTACGCACCTTCGTGCTATGTAAGGAAAGTCGAATTCTTTGCCATTATGAGCGCATAATAAGTCTTCGGGATTATTAAAATGCTTAGTAACCATTTTACAAAAGTCATTTAAAAGCTCCACCTCATTGTGGCTGTAAAACGACTTTACTCTGAACTGATAACTTTGGCCAGAACTGTTAAAATACCCTACCGAAATACAAACTATTTTTCCGAATTCTGCATAAATTCCAGCACGGGGATAAAGCTCTTCAACTGAAGAATCGGTGTCTCTTTTTATAATATTCGACTTCTTTTCCCAAAGTGCTTTCCACCTTTCAGGAACTTGATCAAAACTGGGAAATTGTGGAACAGTTTCAATATCTAAAACCAAAATTTTTGTAATGTCTAATTGCTCAAGCATAGAAGTAAGTTTATAAAACGAATTTATGTTATTTGAGCAACATTTTTTATTATTTTTTTAATCTCTTGAATTCTTTTCTAATTAATTTCAATTGTTCTTTGTCTGGTGAATTAATTTTTTCGGTGGAAGTTGCAAACGCTGTGCTACTCATTTTATAGGCATTGTTGTATAAATATATAAGTAATTCATTAGGAAATTTATCGCCAAATTCTCTTAATAACCAACCTACTGCTTTTTGAACATAGTATGCTTCATCCAAAATTCTTGGGTTGATGGAATCAAAAAAATGATGTTCTGTTAAAGTATATTTTTTGCTTTTCAAATGGTATAATAAAGGAACTAAAGCAGCTCGCCTTTCCCATAAGTTTTCTGAGTTATTCATTGCGTACAATTCCTTGTAGATACTGGATTCGGCATGTATCATGTGCCTTCCAATTATACTCGATAAGAAATCGCTATGCGCCCAATTATCAATTTTAGGCAAGAAACTTTTTGCTAATAAAAATGCGTCAAAATCCTTGTTTTTTTTGCAATAAATTGATAAGTACATCAAACTTAAATTCATGATTTCATAGCAATTACTTTCATTCCAAAGCTTGGTGTAAAATTCAATTTGCACGGGCATTGGTTCCTGACTAAAGGAAAATCCTTTTTTAAAAACAGCCTGAACAGTTGGATTTTTTAACGCATAAAAATGGTAATTAGTTCCTACATATTGTTGCAAGTTTTTTATGCCTGAAGGTTTTTCGTTAACACTTAATTTGCCAAGAATACCTTGTATTTCGGCTAAAGCTACATCGTAGTTTATCATTTGAATTTAAAAGAATTCAATGATAATATTTTATATTAAATCAAAAAAATGGATATTGTAAAGATGTAACATGTTACGTCTCAAAAATAAAAAAGATGTTGCATTGCAACGTCTTTAAAATATATAATTATAGTTAATTACCAATCTCCACCAGCTCCACCGCCACCAAATCCACCACCACCAAAGCCGCCAAAACCACTGTCACCGCTATCACCAGAACTTCCTCTACCAGAAAAACCGCCACTTGCTAATGTTCCCCAAAGTAATGCTTCGGCAATTCCACCACCTCCACCGCCTCTTCGTCCGCCTCTGCCTCCTTTTGAAAAAACACTAATTAAAACAATAACTACTACCACAATTAAACCCCAAGGAAATCCTTTCGATTTTACTTTTCTGTCGTTTGTAAATTCTTCGCCAGCTATGGTTTTTATAATAGCATCGGTGGCTTCATTGAAACCATTATAATAACTTTGTTCTTTAAAATTTGGTTTTAAAATTCCCTCTATAATTCGTTTAGAAATAGCATCTGTCATGGCACCTTCTAAGCCATAACCAACTTGAATTCTCATTTTACGTTCGGCCAAAGCCACATAAATAAGCAAACCATTTTTCTTGTCTTTTTCTCCAATTCCCCAGCTTTGCGCTAGTTTTTGCGAATATCCAAAAGCATCATCACCTTCTAACGATTGATCAATAACTATGACTATTTGAGTAGAAGTTTGTTTAAAATATTCATACAGTTTTTGTTCCAATGTTGCTCGCTCTTGCGGTTGCAATGCATTGGCATAATCGTTCACAAAAACGGGTGGATTAGGAACTGGAGGAATTTCTTTAGCAAACAGGTTAATTGCCAAAAAGCATAAACTAAAAATAAGTGATATTTTATGCTTCATTGTTACCTCCAAACGATATTTCATTGCTTAATTCATTGGTATCATTAGCCTGATACGGGAAATGTTCTTTTAGTTTTTGTCCTGCTTTTGCTATTGCAAAGCACAAACCTTCAGTAAAATGTTTTTGTGCAAAATGAGTTTTCATTAACTCTTTTTCCTCGTTCCAAAAAGAATCACTTACTTTTTGGTGAATGCCACTATCACCAATAATGGCAAACTTTTTATCGGAATGAGCTAGGTAAAAAAGAACCCCATTTTTTTGCTCGGTTTCGTGCATTTTAAGCTCTTCAAAAACTTGCTTTGCCCTATCTACTGCATCTATGGTGCAATTTGGTTCTAAATGCACACGAATTTCGCCCGAAGTATTTAATTCGGCTTCTTTAATGGCATCTACAATTTTATCTTGCTGTTCTTTACTGAAAAATAATTCCGACATGTAATTTGTTTTGGTAAATTTGAAAACAATGTTAGTTCGAGCGAAGTTGAGAACGGTTTAACTGTTCTCGATTTCGCTCGAACTAACTGGTACTAGTTAAGAAATAGTGCTATTTAAAACTTTACTTCAGGTGCTTTTTGCGCAGCAGCATCAGCTTCAAAAAATCCTTTTTTGTCAAATCCAAAGAAACCGCTATATAGTATTTGCGGGAATTTTTTGATATAAACATTATAGCTTGTAACAGCATCGTTAAAATTATCTCTTTCCACTTTTATGCGGTTTTCGGTTCCTTCAATTTGACTTTGTAATTCACTAAAATTTTGTGTGGCACGTAATTGAGGATATTGCTCAGAAACTACCATTAAACGGCCTAATGCCTGGCTTAATTCACCTTGAGCGCCTTGGAATTTTTTAATATTTTCGGGTGTTAATTTATCAGGATCTACTTGAATAGAGCTAGCTTTTGCTCTTGCTTCTATTACGTCTGTTAGTGTTTTTTGTTCAAAGTTTGCTGCTCCTTTAACGGTAGCTACTAAGTTTGGAATTAAATCTAATCTGCGTTGGTAAGCACTTTGTACTTTAGCCCATGCACCTTCTGTAACTGTTCGCTTTTCGTTCATGTTATTATAGCTTCCACAAGCGTTAAATACCAATAAAACCAAAACAGCAAGTATGCTTAATAAAATAATGTTTCCTTTTTTCATAGTTGTTTTTTTTATTTAAAAAATATACGCTGCAATATACAAATTAGTTACCAAGTTAAAATAGTGACATGGTGTCCGAATTTATGTTATAACTTGTTTAACACTCTATAATGTTTGTGATGACAATTACCACAAACTATTCTTATTAATTTTATATATGGAATGACATTTACTAATTTATTTTTTTTTACACAGGTCAATCCATTTATTTTTTTGCAACAAGGACAAACTTCTCCTTTAGTAAAGTTTTTTAGTATTAAAAAAGCACCTATTAATAATAAAAACAATATAAGCATAGACCTTATATTTATTACAACACTTATATCTAAAACAATATTTTCTAACATAATTTAGTCAATAAATTTTATTTTAAAATATAAAGCAAAAAATATTATAATAATAATCAACACATTTATTATCAATAACTCTATTACTGAAAAATTATGATTTATTTGAAATTCGTTATTTTTATTTAATGTATTTTGATGGTAATAGATTTGAATTGCATTTTTTTTTATTTCATTTTCCAATTCTTTTTCTAAACGAACTTTCTTTAAAACCTCTTCTTCTATTACATTAATTTTTTTTACTGTTACTTTATATGTTTTAAATAAAGCACCTAAAGCAATAAATGCAATTAATAATATTAGTATTTTCATTTTATGTTTTATGTTTTGCAAGCACATTTATGTGACTTGATTACATTACAAAAAAACAAATATTACATTTCAACTTAAAATTTTACATGTTCCTAATTCCAATACCATTGTAATTTTTTTTTTTAACAGTTTGTTTATTACATAAAAATATGAAATACAGATAGTTAAGAATGTATAATTTTTATTAGATCGGAAGGCTTTCCTCCATGAAATTTTTTGAAATTTTTATATAAATTCACACGTGAGCCAAATCCAGCTAATTGCGATAGTGCCTCAATGGTATATTGATGATTTTTTTTTGATTCTATCATTGCTACAAAATGCGCCACCCGATTTTTATTAATTAAATCAGTAATGGACATTTGGTAATTTTTATTTATATATTCTTTTAATATATCTGGTTTAATTCCTAATTGATCGCATAATTGCCCAACGTTAGCCTCAATATTTAAATAATACTGCTGAATAAAAAATATATTTATAAATAATGAATCTGAAATACACTCTATATTTTTCTTTTCAAAGGAAATATTTTCTGAGATTTTTAAGTTAATTACATTAAAATATTTAGGCCTAAAATACAGTAATAAAACAGTTATTATATTTAAAATTAAAACAAATGAATCAATTTTAT
>CAIUQQ010000220.1 GCA_903901345.1 uncultured Bacteroidota bacterium
ACCCCCACGTTTCGTTCGGTTGGTGCGTTCAAGTTTAACAACATCGTCGAGTGGCAAGTCCACCTTCAACCACAAAGTTTCAAATCAACCACCCAGAACAAAAGCAATCTATTGATCAATAGATTACGGAAGCAAATATTTGTAAATATGTTTTAATAATTTCATACGGTTTCGGCAAATAAAAAGGTAAGAATACTGTATTTATATTTTAAAAACCAATTGCTAGTAAAAGCAATTTAGTTCAGATTTCTATGTTATCAAATAATTAAATAATTTACGGTAAACGGCTATAAATGAAATCAGTCGAAAAGCATTTATTGTGCAATAATTGTAAAGTTTTTTAAAACTAAAATTAAGTAGAGAAAGTTGAATAGTTTGCAACAAAAATTAAACCTATAATCTAATGAAAAAAATAATACTCATGGTAGTATCAGCAATGATTTCAACGCTAACCTTTTCACAAAAATTACAAGTAAAAAATGTTCCTTCATCAGTTAAAGCTACTTTCCAAAAACAATATCCTAACGCAAAAGAAGTGAAATGGGAACAGGAAGAAAGAAAATTTGAAGCAAGTTTTAATATAAATAAAATAGCTAATTCTGTGTTGTTTGACTCAAATGGAAACATATTGGAAACCGAAGTGGAAATTGGAGTTGACCACTTACCGAAAAATATTTTGGAATATGTTAACGCAAAGTATAAAGGAAAAAAAATAAAAGAAGCTGCAATGATTACTGACGATAAAGGCGCAGTAAAATATGAAACTGAAATTAATGGATTTGACTTACTTTTTGATGCAGCAGGTAAATTTATTAAGGCTGAAAAAGACTAGTCTTTTTAATAAATAATACAGCTAAATAGTTTTCAATTATTAAAACAATTCAAAATTTATGATTCAAAAAAATATAAAAACAGTTTTACTTTTTTTACTATTTCCAGCATTTTTATTTGCCCAAAATTCAACTATTACTTTATCAGGTTTGGTTAAAAATAAAATATCGAAAAAGCCACTAGCTTATGTAAATGTAATAGTAAAAACCGCTAAAGATAGCTTATTTGTTACAGGAACTGTAACTAATGATAATGGTGAATTTGAGTTTAGTAATATCAAAACTGGAAATTATATATTATCGTTTTCATTGGTTGGATTTAATACAAAGAAACAAACTCTTTTAGTTGGTTATTTGAGTGATTTTTTAAACTTAGGAAATATTGAATTAGCCGAAACCAGCAATAATTTAAAAGAAGTAGTAATTAATTCGAAACTAGAAGAATTAAGTAATAAAATGGATAAGAAAACTTTCACATTGTCCGATAATGTAAGTCAAAGTGGAGGTTCTGTATTGCAAAGCATGCAAAATTTACCCGGTGTTACTGTTCAAGATGGGAAAGTACAGTTGCGAGGAAATGATAAAATAATGGTGCTGATAGATGGAAAACAAACGGCTTTAACGGGTTTTGGAAACCAAACTAGTTTGGATAATATTCCCGCTTCGGCAATTGAAAAAATTGAAATTATAAATAATCCATCGGCAAAATATGATGCAAATGGAAATGCTGGAATTATTAATATTATTTACAAAAAAAATAAGCAAGAAGGCTTTAATGGAAAAGTTGGAATGATGGGCGGTTTGGGTGCTTTATGGATTAAACAAAACAACTTGCCAAATATTAGAGAACAGTTTCAATTTACCCAAAAAGTAAACCCAAGTTTATCGCTAAATTACAAGAAAAATAAAATTAATTTGTTTTTTCAAGGTGATTATTTATACCATCAAACTTTAAACAAAAACGAATTTGTAGATAGAATTTACGAAAATGGAATTGTTATAAAACAACAAACAAAACGGAACAGAACAACCACCGTTGCTACTGCAAAATTGGGATTAGATTGGAACATAAATACCAATAATTCATTCACAATTTCTGGGTTATTTAGCAGCGAAAAAATATTAGATAGTGGCGATGAACCTTATTACAATAATGATTTATCGGAAAGAAAAAGATTATGGCAGTTTTTGGAAGATGAATTAAAATCTACCGCTACTGCTACTTTTGCTTATCAGCATAAATTTAAACAGCCGGGACATATTTTAAATGCTGGCTTTAACTATACTTTTCACCGAGAAGACGAAAAATATTTTTTTACGAATATAATGCCAACATTTACGGGATTAGATAAATTTAAAGTACTTTCAGATGAACATGTTTTTGACTGGAATTTAGATTATGTAAGGCCTTTAAAATATGGAAGATTAGAAGGTGGAGTAAAAGTTAGAAGGCGTTCCATTCCAACAAATATGACTTTTTATCCAGGTTTAAATTCGCCACTTGATACCAATGCTGGCGGCTGGGCAAACTACGATGAAATTATTCCTGCGGTATATGGAAATTATGTTATAGAAAATAAATTATTTGAACTAGAAGCAGGTTTACGACTAGAATATGTAGATTTAAAATATGAAGTTAATCCAACACATAATACCTATAAAAGCAATGGATATAACTATACACAGCCTTTTCCAAATGTAAGATTGGCTTATAAAATTAATGATAACAACAAACTTTCTCTTTTCTTTAACCGCAGAGTTGATAGGCCAAATGAAGTTGATATTCGCATATTCCCAAAGTATGATGATGCCGAAATTATTAAAGTGGGAAACCCTGCTTTGCGTCCGCAGTTCACAAATTCGTTGGAGCTAGGCTATAAAAAGAATTTAAATAAAGGTTATTTTTATGCAGCAGCATATTTGAAAATGGCAGAAGCTACTATTACCAGAATTGCAAGCACAATAGCTGGAAGCACTTTAATTTATTCCATTATGCAAAATGCGGGGAAAAGTAACATGGCGGGAATTGAATTAACTTATTCTCAAGAAATAACAAAGTGGTTCAACTATAATTTCAATATCAATGCTTACCAAAATAGCATTGATGCGTTTACAGTTTATAATAAATATCCAGCTGAAAATACTTTTACTGCTGCTTCGCAACAAGTTTTTTCGGGAAATGCAAAATGGAATGGGAATTTTCATTTACCTAAAAAAACTGACTTGCAAATTTCTGCCATTTACCAAGCTCCCGATATTATTCCACAAGGGAAAATTAGCACTCTCTTTTCATTAAATATTGGCTTAAAAAAAGCTATTCAAAAAGGAAAAGGCGAAGTGTTTTTAAACGCTACCGATTTGCTTAACACCATGATTACTCAAAAGGAAATTCAAGGTGATGGATTCAAATATACTCTTAAAGATTATTACGAAACTCAGGTAATTAGAGTAGGATACAACTATAAATTTTAAGTATTTATTCTACCCAATCAGCTATAAATAAGTTGGTATCTCTGGTTCCATGATTGTTTCTATTGGACGAAAAAACTAATTTTTTTCCATCGGGAGAAAACATAGGAAATGCATTGAATAAACTTTCATCGGTAATGCGCTCCAAGCCTGTTCCGTCAATGTTTATGGTATATAACTGAAAGTCGTATCCTTTGGCAGCATGATGGTTACTTGAAAAAATAATTTTTTTGCCTGAAGGCGTAAAAAATGGTGCCCAATTGGCTTTTCCCAAATGAGTAATTTGCTTCATATTACTACCATCAACGTTACAAGTATAAATTTCCATATTGCCAGGAGCAATCAACCCTTTTGATAATAATTCTTTATAATCAATTACTTCAGCTTCAGTTTGTGGGCGAGATGCTCTGAAAACTAATTGTTTTCCATCGGGCGAAAAAAATGCACCTCCGTCATAACCTAATCCAGTAGTAATTTGCTTTTGGTTGCTGCCATCTATTTTCATGGTCCATAATTCTAAATCGCCACTTCGGGTGCTAGTAAATACTATTTTATCGCCTTTTGGCGAAACGGTTGCCTCGGCATCATAACCAGGAGAATTGGTTAGTTGATTGATAATATTTCCATTTAAATCGGCAACAAAAATATCAAAATCGGAATATACAGCCCATAAATATTTGCCTGGCACTTTGGTTTCAGGCGGACAGTCAGCACTTCCCAAATGAGTAGAAGCATATAAAATATGTTTGTTATTGGTCATAAAATAACTGCAAGTAGTGCGTCCTTTTCCATTGCTTATCATGGGTGGTTTGTAGCTTGTATCTTTGCTTGCATTGGCAATATTTAAGTTAAATATTTGGTCGCATTGTAAACCCCAAGCTTTGTTATTGCTTTGAAAACTGAGCATTTTATTATTAAAACTAAAATATGCTTCCGCATTATCGCCACCATAAGTAAGTTGCGTTAAATTTTTTAAATGCTTTTCTTTTTGTTGAGCCAGAGCAAATTGTGTAAAGCAAATTGAAATTAATAAAAAGAATATTATATTTTTCATGAAATATGATTGGATTTTAAAGGTGTAAATAATAATTTAATTGACTATGGTTGAATATTGTTTATCCTTTTTAATTCTTCTACATCCAACAAATCTTTTTTCCTATTTGCTGCTAGTTTTTCTGTTAGCAAATGATTCAAATGCAGGAATTTTACATTTACATCTATAACACTAGCAATTGGAGCTTCTTCGTAACACATGTCAAAATCTATTTGTTCAAAACCAACCAACTTCGTCATGATATCAAGTTCCATAGTTCCCGCAATATACAATGTGGTCCAGCCAGCTATAAATTCAATAGTTTCAATTTCTTTTAGGTCGCCATTACCACTTTCTGCATAGGCTTTCCTTAAATTTTTTCGGTTTTCTTTCGAATCCTTTATCCAAATATCTAAATCAGATGTAAAACGAGAATAGCCATGAAAATTAGTTGCAAAACCCCCAACTAAAATATACTTAACACCATGTTTATTTAAACACCTCCAAAAGTTTAATAAATCCTCTTCAAAAACATCCATAAAGTTATTTTTTTAAATGTGTAATCTTAGCAGACTTCATCATTTTGTTTATTCGAATCAATTTCATTAATAATTTGAAACGTTCGGTATGAGTTAAATTCATTCGGTTTTTTTGCACTTCTTCTTCATTTACAAAATGCACTTTATCTGATTTCATCTTAAGCTTTTAATAAAACAAAAGTAATGTTTTTTCATGTTCAAAGTTTAATTGATTCTTTACAATAATTTTTTATCCTAAATTTCCACCAATTCTATTATAAATGTTTTGTGGTTGCCAAGCTCTTTTTATTCCTAACCGCATGCGTTTGGCGGTTTTATATTCTTTGTAATTATTTTGATGCAAAAAGTCAGCCGCTTCTTTATTTTCAATAGGAAAAGCAATGTTATCTTTTGTTGTCATTCTAAGTTTCATAAGTTCTATACCGGCAATATTTGAATTGGCTACAATCATTCCTTCACCTAATGTTGGCAAATAAAAACCTTCTACAATTTCACCATTTAAATACACAAAACATTCCATTAAGTTTGGTTCAATTAATTGAATTCTGTTTTCACCTGAAGCATTATAATCCAAGGCTAAAATTTGAGATTTATATTCATCAATAAATGGAACAATATTATTTGAAACACAAATGCTTTTGTCTGATTTAAAATCTTTAAAAAACAAATATTCTGTTTCTACTAAGAAGCCTGTTTTTTTATAAACTGGTAGCCCTAATTCAGTAGCTATTAAATATATTGTTGAAATATTTTTTTCAAATAAACTTTTAACTAATTTTTGAGTAATAATTCTTCCAAATCCTTCATTTCTGAAATCTGGATGAATAATAATATGCGCTAACCAAGCAGTGTTATTATTAATTATAGTTGTTCCTATTCCTATAATTTTGTTTTGGTAAATTAATTTAACAGGAAAACTATTTGGAGATTGAACATAGTACGAAATTGCTGGCAGCATATCTGGCCAACCTTTTGGCTGCAATTCAGCAATCAAAGCTAAATCACTTTGTTCTAAAACATGGATTTCCAAAGCGGATTTTTTATTTTAAAATAACTATTTTTAAAGTTTAAAAATCAAAAAAATATCATTTCAAATGTCGTTTTTAAATTGAACAAATGGTATATATTTTGTAAAACAATTTTACTTTATTTCATAAATAGTTTCTGCTAACATATGCGCTAAAATTGGTTCACATTTTTCTTTGCAGCAAGCATAAAAAATTCCATGTTTCCAAAGCTCCGATTTAGGCGATAATCCCCACCAGAACTCAGCAAGCGCAAGTGGTTTCATAAGGTTTTTAAATGCATATTGCAATAGTTTTGGTGCAGCACATTCACCAGCTCCGGCTGGAGGATTTTTATAATAAGCGTTTTTAAATACTGATAAAATATTTTGTGATTTTCCACTTTCATTTATAAAATGATAGTTTTCAAAAATTTTTAATTGCAATGCAATGGAATTACTTTTTCTTAATGCTTTTAATTGATTAATTTGTTGTTCAAAAGCCAATGGTTTTTCTTCTTTTAACATCTTAATTTGCTGATTAATTCTTGAAAGTTCAATCATTCCATTGTTTAAAAAACTATTATTGGTAAGTAAATCAAAAACGGGCGGAACAAACTTAGCATGGTGATTTCCACCTGCTAACTTACCCGAAAATGCTGCTAAATATCCAATTTCATTTTGTTGGTTTTTAACTACCAAAACCCCAAACATTTTACCTATAACTGTTCCTTTTTTTTCATTTACCAACCCAAAATTATGATTCCATTCATCCTGATTTTCCAAATGATTTTGTAATTGACTAGCCGCTATTTTACAAAGCAAATGAGGCTCGTTTCCTTGCATTAATATCAATTTGCTAGGAACATCATTTTGGGAGATTTTTTCATCAAAATCGGTAAAAAACGTATCGGAATTTGACATCATATTATTTGATAAATTAGCTTTTTATGACTAATAAAAAAGCCCATTTCATTGAATGAAACGGGCTTTCAATATTTTTTGTTTCTAATGCTTATTTAGCTTTAATTTATTTCTTTTTAGCTTTTTTGCCACCGGCAAGAGCCTTTTGAATATCAACTAAAATTACGCTCATATCAGCTTCGTTTTTATAACCAACTTCTATTTTTGTTAAGTGGGAATTTGGGTTAATAAATATGGTAGTTGGGTATCCGCTAATGCTGTTATTGCTAATAGCACCGGCCAAACCTGGACCATCATATGTTTTACCATTATAAGTATAAGTAACGCCAGTAACTTCTGGATTAAACTTAACCGAAACATAGTTTTTGTTTAATTCAGTAGCAATGTTTGGTTTGGCATAAGTGTCTTTATCCATGCGTTTACACCAGCCACACCATTCGGTATAAACATCTACCAACATGATTTTATTTTTCTTTTTGGCCAATGTATAACCATCGTTAAAGTTCATCCATTTAACTTCTTCATTGGTTGGTTTAAATGAGTAAATACCTAAAATGGTAATGAATACACTTAGTAAGATTGCAATTTTTTTCATTCTTTATTTTTTATATTAGATTCCAAAAGTAAGAAATCTAAAACTAAATTTTTCCTAAAATAATTTTTGTTACCTAAAAAGGAGTTTTTTTGTTGGAGTTAGCAAGAAACATTTTTAAAAAGTAAATATTATATAACGTGTATTTAGTTTGATGTTTGCTAAAAAAATGAACCACATAGATACATAGATTACATAGTTTGCGAGCTATGTTTTCTATGTTTCTATGTGGTTTTTATTCTGTTGAAATTCTGTTGAAATTCTGTTGTTTAAGACAACTTCTTTGTAAAATCGTTAAGCTTTAGCCGCTTCGCCCATGGTTACAAATGCTGATTCTTTGTAAACTCCTGCATCTAGTTTTTCTTTAATAATAGAAAACGCTGCAATGGTTTCATCTACATCGGAAAGGGTATGAACAGCAGTTGGAATTAAACGTAAAATAATCATTCCTTTTGGCACCACAGGATAAACCACTATTGAGCAAAAAATATTAAATGTTTCTCTTAATTCGTGCGTAATGGCGGTAGCTTCAGGAATGGTTCCGTTAAGCACCACAGGCGTTACTGGAGTAGTAGTTACACCAATATTAAAACCTTTGGCTTTTAAGCCACTTTGCAAAGCATTAACAATATTCCATAAATTGTTTTTATGTTCTGGATGATCGCGTAACAATGAAAGACGTTTTAAAGCGCCAATAACCATTGGCATTGGTAAGCTTTTAGCAAAAATTTGAGAGCGCATGTTATAACGCAAATGTTTTATTACTAAATTATCGCCAGCTATAAAACCACCAATTCCTGCCATGCTTTTAGCAAAAGTACCAAAGTTAATATCTATGGCATCCATTATGCCTTGCTCCTCGCCTACACCTGCACCGGTTTTACCCATGGTTCCAAAACCATGCGCATCGTCTACAAATAAACGGAAACTATATTTTTTCTTAAGCTCCGCAATGGCTTTAATATTGCCTTGCGCACCCGTCATTCCAAAAACTCCTTCGGTAATTACTAAAATAGAACCTCCAGTTTCAGCCACCATTTTTTCGGCACGCTTTAACTGAGTTTCTAAACTTTCCATGTTATTATGCGTATAAACAAAACGCTTACCCATATGCAAACGAACTCCATCTAAAATACAAGCGTGGCTTTCGGCATCATATACAATTACATCATGTCTATCAACTAAACAATCGATGGCCGAAACCATTCCTTGATAGCCAAAGTTTAATAAAATTGAATCTGGTTTGCCAACAAAAGCTGCTAATTCACGTTCTAATTGTTCGTGGTTAGTGCTATTTCCGCTCATCATTCGAGCGCCCATTGGGTATCCCAAACCATATTGCGCAGTAGCTTCAGCATCTATTTTCCTAACTTCAGGATGATTTGCCAAACCTAAATAATTGTTCAAACTCCAGTTTAGTTTTTCTTTTCCTCTAAACATCATTCTTGGCCCAATTTCACCCTCTAGTTTTGGAAACATATAATATCCATAACTATCATCACCATGTTGGCCTAACGGGCCTGGTTTGCTTTTTAGTTTTTCAAATAAATCCATTTCAAATAAATTTTTTATACTTTAATTTTAGAGCAAATGTAAGGGTAATCGTTTAAAAATAAATAGCTGATAAATGATAGGCTTTTGTTTTTGGATGGATTGGGTTGATGGGTTGATTAGTTGAAAGGTTGATAAGTTGAATAGTTGATTGGGAAATTTTAAATCTTTCCGTTGGCTAAAGCCTAACGGCAATGGATGCGCTAGTTCTGCAACAAAATCCATTGCCGTTAGGCTTTAGCCAACGGAGTAAAAAAATAATCCTGATTCAAACAATGTGCGGGAAATCGTAGAGACGCAATGTTTTGCGTCTCCTAATATTTTAGACGCGAAGCATCGCGTCTCTACACCATGCAAATATCCCACAGATTTCACCTTAATAAATCCTGTAAATCCCTCAATCCTGCAAATCTTGATTCAAACAATGTGCGGGAAATCGAAGATACGCAATGTTTTGCGTCTCCCAATATTTTAGACGCAAGGCCTTGCGTCTCTAAACCACTCACCAAACTATTTATTTTTTACCAAATTAACAATTCTGACCAATTCTGTTTTTAATTGTTATGCTAATCATTACACTTGCACCATAAAACCAATTTAATGAAAAAACATTTTTACATTTTAGCCTGTATTTTATTAAGTCTAATAACATTAAAAAGTAAAGCATCTCACTTTGTAGGAAGCGATATCAGTTATAAATGTACCAGCACGCCAAATGTTTACATGGTAACTTTGAAAATATATAGAGATTGTGCGGGGATTCCTTTATGCCCAGGTTGTACTACTGCTATTCCAAATGGAAATGTTGCTGGCTGTACTACAGCAAGTTCGGGGTTTAGCACCCAAGTTATTGGTGCAACAGCACCTTATGTTGGTGTAAATTATGGTAGTTTTACTTTAAATATAGTATCATCATCAAGTGGCTACGATATTATTCAACTTTGTAATAATATACAAACTATTTGTACCAATTGTAATACCCGAACTGCTGGCACTTTTAGCCCGGGAATAGAGGTTTATACTTATGAAGGTAATGTGGATTTAAGTAGTTTACCAAGCACCTGCTGTAATGTAATTTTAGGAGCAAATGCTTGTTGTAGAAATGGTGCAACTACTACTATTGTTCCAGGAAGTTTTCAAGCTTTATGCATTGTAAATAAATGTCAAACTTCTTGTAATTCAGCACCAATATTTACCCATGATGCCATTCCTTTAATTTGTGCTGGAATAGATATAGTTTATAATTTAGGCGCGATGGATCCTGATGGCGATTCTTTAAGTTATGCTTTTGGAGAATCATACCAAGGTATTAACTCAGTAGTATCTTATGTTCCTCCTTTCAGAAAAACAAATCCATTTCCTTATTTAAATTCACCAGATTCAGTATCTACATATCCTGGTGGTTTAAGGATTGACCCCATTACAGGTGACATTATGTTTAGGGCAGTTGGGGTTTTTGTTACTTTCTTAGTCATAGAAGTTACCCAATGGAAATTAGTAAGTGGAGTTAGGGTAAATGTTGGAATTACAAGGCGAGATGTTCAATTTCAAACGAACTTGTGTTTACCAAACAAATCACCAATCATTAAAGTTTATAAAAACAATTTACTCCAATATGGTGTCAATAATTATATTGCCACAGCAGGTTCTCAATTATGTTTGGATATAGTTACTGAAGATCAATTTCAATTACCAAATTCAACTAATGGAAATGTTACCATTTTAGCAGACACAACAGATATGATTTGGAATAATCCAAGTTTGTATTTTTCGGTAATGGGTAATGCTACATTTACCAGAAATTATATTTTAAGCCAACGCACAATCAATGGACCAAAAGCAGATAGTTTTAAATTTTGTTGGACTCCGCCATTAAGTGCTATTAGACAAGAACCATACTTATTTACTGTTAAAGGAACAGATAGAACATGTGTTAAAGCTTTCGTAATTCGTGGCATAACCATCAAAGTAGAAACACCAATAACAATTTTAATTGATAACACAACAAAAAATACTTTTTGTAATAATAGAATTACAAGTGCCAATGTTAATTACCGAACAAGTGGACTTAATTTACTTTCGGGCAATGTGTTTACAGTAAAACTTTCCGATTCATCTGGTTCGTTTACCAACTCCACTACCATTGGCACTAAAACAACTACAGATTCCATTGGCTTTATTCCTATTAGCATACCAACGGGTTTGTTTTTAAATAGAAATTATAAAATTAGGGTAAATTCAAGTTCAGATACCCTAAACTTAGGAACTGCTTATGCCATTACTTTAGTGGCTGGTTTTAGTACGCCCATTATTACCAATAACCGAGATTCGTTTTGCAAAAGTTTGGTCAGTACTTTTAAAGTTACTCCAAACACAGCAGGCTTAACTTATAAATGGTTAAAAAATAATGCCATCATGGCCAATGAAACCAAAGATAGTTTATTAGCTGATTCTGCATATACATACAGAGCCATTGTAAGCAATACTAGTTGCTCAGATACTTCCAATGCTAAGTATTTAACTGTGTATCCAAAACCAATTGTTAACTATATCGCACCTACTTATGTTTGTTTAAAAAATGCAAATGCTACCATTAATTTATTAAATACTTCAAGCATTAATTCAGGCACCATGAGCTATAATTGGAAGTACAGTGATAATACTAATTCCAATTTATTGAACCCAACTAAAATCGTAACTGATACAGGAAACTTGGTTATTAAATTAGTTGCTACCAGCAATAATGGTTGCGTAGATTCAGTGAGCAAAACAGTAAATATTCGCAAAGCGCCAGTAGCCTTATTTTACACATACGATACCGCGCAATGTATTACCAATAACTATTTTGAGTTCTGGAACCAATCAGATGACAATGGATTAAGTAACCAATATACTTGGAATTTTGGTGTTGGAAATAATGTGATATCAAATAATTTAGTAAGGTATTTTTCATATAATTATGCAGGTACTTATTTGGTAAAATTAATTGCTTTATCAAGTAATTTTTGCGCAGATACAGCTACTCAATTAGTAATAGTAGCAGATAAAGCAACTGCAGTAAATTTTGCAATCAATAAAACGCCTCAATGCTTAAGCAATAACAACTTTATTTTTACCAATCAAAGTACACCAAATAATAGTTCATTAAAGTACAAATGGGACTTTGGAAATGGTGATACTTCTACGCTACAATCGCCAACTTATCATTATAGCATATTAGGCGGAACATCAGTAAAATTAGTAGTTACCGCTAATAGTGAATGCTTGGATTCTATCACTAAATTCGTTTCGGTAAGCGCAGAAGCTGTAGCTAATTTTTCTGTTACTAATGCTGCGCAATGTTTAACAGGAAACAACTTTAGTTTTACCAATTCATCCACTAATTCAACTTCACAAACATGGAGTTTTGGCGATGCAAGTAATACAACTGTTTTAAACCCAACAAAAACTTACGCCAATTCAGGAAATTTCGCAGTAAAATTAGTAGCAAAAAACAATGCAAATTGTAATGATTCTATGACCAAAAATGTAATAGTTTATCCAAGTGCTAATTTAAGTTTTGGAATAAATAATGCTTCGCAATGCTTGAAAAATAATTTATTCAATTTCACCAATACATCTAGCATTAGCAGCGGTTCAGCTACCTATAAATGGGTATTAGGAGAAGCCGATACTTCATCAAATACAATTAAAACATTTAGCCAAATAGGTAATTATAAAATATATTTATTAAGCTTAACCAATCAAAACTGCGCAGATACTTTTAGCAAAGACATTACAGTAAAAGCAAGTCCAACCATTGGAAACATTACAGGAAATGTATCACCAAATTCTATTTCAACACCTTTTGCTTATTCAGTATTAAGCCAAGCAAACTGCACTTATAATTGGGCAACAACCAACGGAACCATTCAAAGCGGACAAGGAACTAATGCAATAAGTGTTTTATGGACAAACCTTGGAAGTGGAAGTTTAACGGCTAAAATTACCAACAACAATGGCTGTATTGATTCAACTATTTTACCAATAAATATATCGGTTGGTATTAATAATTTATGTTTAAATAACGATTTGAATGTGTATCCAAATCCAACCAAAAGTAGCATTATCATTACCAATAAAACCAATTTGGTTGGTAAAAAATACATGATTACAAACCTGGTAGGACAAATATTAATAAGCGGCAAATTGAATATTGATGAAACAATTGTAAACCTAGAAACATTGCAAAGTGGATTGTATTTATTAAGCATTGACGGCATGAATAAACAAAGCATAAAGGTAATTAAGGAATAAAGGAAATAGGAAATTCGAAATTCGAATAAAATTTAGAGACGCGATGCTTCGCGTCTTTAAAACAATGTATTGACGCAATTTATTGCATCTAAAACATATAAACGTAAACCAATTATTACAGCATAGACGCGATGCTTCGCGTCTTTAAAACAATGTATTGACGCAATTTATTGCATCTAAAACATATAAACGTAAACCAATTATTACAGCACAGACGCGAAGCATCGCGTCTCTACCATGCAAACAGAAAATAATTATTGTAAACAGAAAACAATTAAAATGGATAAATACAAAAACAAATACCTAATACCTTCTGCCCGATTAAAAAATTGGAATTATGGAAATGACGGTTCGTATTTTGTTACTATTTGTACTAAAAACAGATTGCATTATTTTGGTGAAATTTATAATGGTGAAATGCAACTTAATAAAATAGGAGAATTGGTTGAATCTGAATGGTTGCAAACATTTAAATTAAGGTCAGATATGGCATTAGAGTTGGGTGAATTTATAGTAATGCCAAACCATTTTCATGGAATTATTATCATAGGAAACAATGAATACAATTCAACGGTAAATTTTCAACCTGATGAAATAAAATTTGAATCACAATCTAAAAATTTAGCATCTATTATTCGTGGATTCAAATCAGCTGTAACTACAAAGGTTAAAAAAAATTGTTATAATAATGATTTAATGCATGTTCATTGTCAAGACCCTAAACATTGCGTATCTAAGGTATGGCAACCACGTTTTCATGACCATATTATTCGTGATGAGAATTCATTTGAACATATTCAAAATTACATTGTTAATAATCCGAAGAATTGGAAAGAAGATAAATTTTTTAGCGCTTAGAAACTAAGCACACCTTATTTTTTTAAAAATCCAACCCTAATGCAAAATAATAAATTGGTTTTTTGGCAACTTCAGCATCTTGAATTCCCCAAGCGGTATCAAAGCGAACAAAATAACCCAATAATACCGTTCTTAATCCGCCACCAAAGCCTGCCACCAATGGATCACGAACATTGGTAACTCGTGCTAAAACTGGAGTTATATTAATAGTTTTTTGGTTAAAAGTATTGTCATCGCTGTACGGATTATTTCCTATCCAAGCAGAACCCATGTCGAAGAAAGGAACTACTTGAAAGTTATTTAAAAACGAACTTCTAAGCGGACGATTGAAAGCATATTGGAAAATTGGAATGCGAATTTCTGTATTCAGTAATGCAAAATTATTTCCATTTCTAATATTTTGTTCAAAGCCACGCATGTTTGCTGCCAAAGCTTGAAACACATAATTTTCTGAGGTAGATGTGCTTGATTCGTTGTTAAACCTTGGGGCAATCCAGTTTTCTACTCCACCCAAATAATACACCACTTTAGCCGGTCCAAACGATGTATTTGCTGTTAAACGCGTACACCAAATAATTTGTCTATGAATTTTTTCATAATGTCTTGCATCTATTCCAACTGCATTAAGTTGCGTATTCCAATCATCAAAATTAGCATAGCGTTCATAAAAAAACTTTAAACGCGTTCCATTCCAAAGGTTCATTCCACGAGGATGTGTGTTATCAAAAACAAATTCTAATTTAGCACCCAACCAATTGGTCACTCTATCGGGAACCTCCATAACCGCTAAACTCGAACCTTTTAAAATATCTCTATCAGTTCTACCAAAAATATTTAACCTAAAACTACTCGTTTGTGAAATAGGATATTTTAAAATATACCTTAACTCGTGGCTATAACTTTTTACAGCATTATCGTTTTCGGCTACTCCACCACTTCTGCTTTGGCGATAAAAAACAAATTTGTGATCTACTCGTTTTTTCAATGTTTCAAATGAAGCAAAATAATCAAATCCGGTTAAATCAAAACTTACCCTTACACCACCCGTAAATCTGTAATCTTCCATCAAATCAATCATGCCTAATTTAAACATTCCATTTAAACCAGGATTGAACATTTGCGCATTAGCACTGCCTATTGGCTGATAATAGGTATTGATGATGGAGTTATCAATTTGAGTAACTACTTGGTCTGCAAAAAAAGTAACATCATAAAACTTTGGCGTGCTAATTTTTAAACCTTTTTTCAAACTTTCATTCGCCATTCCTTTTGGAATAATTATAAAAGCAGGACGCTTGTATTCATCGGGTGTAAACTCACTCATAAAAAAGAATTGTGTGGTGTCTTGCGCTATTCTTTCTTCGGTTTCTATCGGTTTTATATTGGTTATATCACCGTTATATGGTTCATTTATTTGCTCCGCAAAACTCCTAAAACATTTTACGCCACTTTCATATTGTTTATTGGTAACTCCGCTTTTAAGCCTATACATATTTGGATAGCTTTCTATTGGTTTGCTAGCTTCTTCAATACTGCGTTCCTGCGGACTTAATTTTATAAAATACTTGTTGTTAAACAACATTAAGTCGTAAGTAGTTTTGGCCTGAGCCGATACATCGTGCGCTAAAATTCCTCTTTGGTAATTAGTAAGCGGATAAGTGGTCACCAAATCTTTATTATAAATAATAGTGTCTATTTTTTCTACTGTGCTATCCAGCACAATGTTTTTGCCCCGGTAAGAAAATGATGTTCCACTCCAAGTTGGTTTATCGGTATAAAGCAGCGTATCCATTGGCTTTTCAGTGTTTTCAAAATACTTTATATACACCGCTGTAAAATCATATTCTTCGTCTAACTTAGCCGCATAACGGTTTTTGGTTCCATTATAATCACTGATATATGCATAATAATTTCGCTTATATTCAATCGGATTTGTTTCGTTGATATATGGCGTTTTGGTCAATCGTTTGAGCATTCTTGTCTTTGGCGATTCGTCAATATCATATAAATAAACATCGTAGTTATTGTCATCGGCTAATTTCGGATTTACACCCATGCTCAATGAGTCTGTTGGACGATTAGAACTGAAAATTATTTTGCTAGAAGCATCAGTATATCTTGGACTGGCATCATCGTAAATATCGTTGGTAATTTGTCTTTCTTTTCTACTTGGAATATCATAGGTAAATATATCTGATTGGCCTTTTCTGATGGCGCTAACCGCCAAAGTTCGGCCATTATCGCTGTAATCAAAACCCGTGATTTTATCAAACTTAAAAAATTGTGAAACTTCTTTAGTTTTATTAGTTAAATCCAATGTTTTTAGCAACAGTTTCCCTTTCTTTTCATAAACCATGGCCACTTTATCGCCACCTTGTTGCCAAGCAATAATTGGAAAACTATAATCGTATTCTAGCTGATAATATTTCAATCCACCTTTCAGAATTTTCTTTAATTTATTGGTTTTGGTATTCAATAACCAAACTTTATACTTACCATTTTTATTGCTTGTAAAACTTACATAATTCCCTTTGCTCGAAACCTTCATTTGGGGTTGAATATATTGGGCAACTCTGCGTTTTATTTTCAGGTCAACCAAAGGCATATTTCGTCCTACATCTTCTCGGTTATACATTTTTTGATAGTACTCAAACCAATCTTTTTGAATTTGTTTAAACGTTTTATCATTACACACATAACTCAAAGCACTTTCGTAATTTCGGGTAACACGAACTGCATAAATTACTTGCTTAATAACTTCTTCTGGGCGTTCATTATTATCTATAATATATTTCCAAATACTGTGGCCTGCAAACACCGCATCTTTCTGGTTTAACCGATTAAATTTCTTAAACTTTTTAGTTAAAATTCCGTCCTTCATTCTGTTGTCCATATCAGCATCCCAATCCTTGCTAATATAAGCAGTTAAGCCATGTAAGAACCATTCTGGCAAATTCAATAAAGCAGCATTTTGAATACGTTCTTGCAAACTTCCACCATACAAAACTTCATTGATTAAAACCATGGCAATTCCTTCATTTAATTGCCTAGCAAAATCGGCATGGTCACCGTTAAAATATACGTATATTTTATTGCTATTTACCTGCGTATATCCACCAGTATTTTGCGCCAAATCTTCCAACCCAAAATTACTTTGTTTTAAATCCGACAAAGTATTGAAACAAATAATTTCAACTCGGCCGCTTAGCGGATGTTCCAATCTATCTTCTAAAATCGAAAGTTTTTCGTTTACATATTTTAAACTAAAAGTAGCTAATTCTCGGCCACCACTGTAGTAATAAGCATCAAAGTTTTCAATGCGCAAATAGTTCCAATCAAACGGCCCGTATTGAACCCTGTTTTGACCAAAAGGAGTATTTATTCCTTGGCTAAATAACGAATTACTTAAACCAAAAAATAGTATAATTAAAAGATATTTTATTGAACGCATGTAGCTTTTTTACAAACACCAAAATTAAACGCAATTTTATAAATACAAAGTAATATTATTATAAAGTTTGCTAATTGATGTTGTTTTCTTGTAATTTGCGTAATAACAAAAAAGTTTAAATTTTTTATGCAAACAAAAATTGAGTCTTACACAAAAAATAAAACCCATGTTTTTGGTATTCTAATCGTAGTATTTTTTTTAACTTTACTTTCTTTTTACCCAAGCATAAATAATGGTTTTACTAATTGGGACGATAATAAATACGTTACCGAAAACAAAGGGTTAGCACAAAATAAAATGACTGATTATTTTTTAAAAGATAAATTTGTTGCAAGTAATTTTCACCCCCTAACCATGATTTCTTTGACAATTGATTATTCCTTTGCCAAACTAAATCCAAAACAATACCATATAGTTAATTTAGTATTTCATTTATTGAATGTAATTTTGGTATTTGCATTCATTTATTTGCTTACAGGTTTTTGGCAAAGTGCTAGTTTGGTTGCATTATTATTTGGAATTCACCCCATGCATGTTGAATCAGTAGCATGGATTTCTGAACGGAAAGATGTACTTTATACTTTCTTTTATTTTTCATCACTCCTAACCTATACATATTATACTAAGCTTAAGTCTTATTCCCGTATATATATATATATTGACAATTTTTTTATTTCTACTTTCACTCTTAAGTAAAGCACAAGCAGTAACTTTACCTCTCATATTATTTATTATCGATTATTATTTAAATAGAAAATACAGTTGGAAATCATTATTTGAAAAGTTACCTTTTATTATTCTTTCTATTACTTTTGGTATCATTGCTATTTATGCCCAACAAACCAATGCTAGAGCTATGGTTCATAACGATACTTTTATAAATAATATATTTTATGCTTCATATGGTTTGTTAAGTTATGTTTTTAAATTATTTTTTCCATTTAACTTATCCTGCATTTATAATTATCCTTTAAAGGAAAATGGAATATTACCATTACAATTTTATATAGCACCATTTTTAGTAATTTGTTTGTTTGTTTGGATATATTTTAAATGGCGCAATAATAAAAATATAGTTTTTGGTGCTTTGTTCTTTTTATTAAATATAGCACCACTTTTGCAATTTATTAAAGTAGGTAATTCCATCATCTCCGATAGATATTCTTATGTTTCTTATGTTGGATTATTCTTTATTTTAGGGAATATTTTCATGTTAGCAATTAATAACTTAAACAAAAAAAATAAAACCAATAATTCAAAAATTTTCTCAAAATATAGTGGTCTTATAGTAACTTTTTTTATGGTTATTTTAGTAATATTTTCCTTTGCTAGTAATCAACGTTGCAGGGTTTGGAAAAACAGCGAAACTTTATGGAATAATGTAATTGAAAATTACCCCGATGTTGCCATTTCATATAATAACTTAGCAGCCATATACATTGATAATGCCGAAAAAAACATTGTAAACAATAATTCAAATTTTGCACAAACATTGCTTCAAAAATCTATATCTCTTTGTGAAAAAGCCACTCAATTAGAACCAGGAAACGCAAGCGCATACAATAACCTTGGTGCTGCATATTTTAAATTAGGTAAATATGATAACGCCATCATTAACTATCAAAAAACAATATCATTAAATCCAATACAAAACTCAGCTTGGATTGGAATTTCTATGTCAAAAGAATTTTTAGGTAAACACGATTCCGCATTAATTTTTATAAACAAAGCAATTTCTCTTTCACCCACAAATGCTGATTTGTATTTTACAAGGGGAAATATTTACAGTTATCAATTATTGTTTACAAAAGCAATTCCAGATTACAATAAAGTAATAGTACAAAATCCTACAAATTTAGGAGTTTATAATAATTTAGCCAGTTGCTATAATCAGGTAGAAAAATATGATTCGGCAATCATACTTTATAACAAATGTTTGGAATTAAATCAAGAAGTATGGAAAGCATACATTGGTAAAGGAATTGCACTTTTTGGGTTGAAAAATTATAAAGAATCAATAAAAAATTTAGACCTTGGAATCAGTTTAAATAACAATGATCCTTATCCTTTTTTCATTCGCTCAAAAGCATATTTAGAATTAAACAATAAAGCAGCTGCGCTTAAAGATGCAATGGAAGCAAAAAGGTTAGGAATGACAATACCAGAAGATTATTTAAAACAAATAATTTAGGATTTGAGCTGTGGTAATTATAATTTAACTTTCATGTATGTATAATTCAATTATTTTTGTTATTCAATAATTAACTTAAAAAATGAAAAAAATTATTTTATTAGGAGTAAGTCTAATTGGATTAGCATTCTCTTCCCGAGTTTTTGCTCAGCATGATCTTGACATTGTGAACAACACTAGTTGTTCATTTACAGTAAATGCTACGCAATATGATCCTCCAGCAAATTGCAATTCAACCTCAAATCAATCGACAACAATTGCTGCTAGTAGTTCTGTTACATTTGTCTCTATTATCCCAACAGATTATGTTTTAAAATGTACTGTTAGCAATAACTGCGATGCTGGAACACCTGTTAGCGATTTTACAATGTGTAGTGGTCCTTTTAATTTAACAACAACTTTAAATACATCTTCTTGTTGCCCTGCAAATGTAAATGTTACTTTTACGGGTCCTACTGCCACTGCAAATGCAATTGTTACAATAAATTAATGTTATTTGTAATGTTTTAGATAATCCATCTAATTTAGAATTAGATGGATTATTTTTTGAAATTGATTTGTGTGAACACAAATTGTAAATCAAAATCACCTCCATTTGCTAAATAAATCAACCAAATATCAACACCCTTTTTAGTGTCTAATAAAATGCTCACATTGCACCCAATTAATTGAAACAAAATGAGCAAAATTTTAATTATTGACGATGAAAAAGCCATTCGCAATACCCTACGCGAAATATTAGAATATGAAAGCTACCAAGTAGACGAAGCAGCTAATGGTGAAGAGGGTTTAGAGAAACTAGAAGTTGGTGAATATGCTGCCGTTTTATGCGATATAAAAATGCCAAAAATGGATGGCATTGAAGTATTAACCCGTGCACAAGAAATAGATGATGACATTCCTTTTATTATGATTTCGGGAAATGGAACCATTGAAACTGCGGTAGAAGCAACCAAAAAAGGTGCGTATGATTTTATTTCAAAACCACCTGATTTGAATCGTTTATTAATTACACTTCGCAATGCTATTGATAAAAAATCGTTAACGGTTGAAACAAAAGTTTTACGCAGAAAAGTTACCAAAACCCGCGAAATGATTGGCGATAGCCCCGCTATTCAAAACATTATGAGCACCATTGAAAAAGTGGCTCCTACCGATGCAAGGGTTTTAGTTACTGGCGAAAATGGTACAGGAAAAGAATTAGTAGCACTTTGGTTACACGAAAAAAGTAACAGAAACAAAAACCAATTGGTAGAAGTTAATTGCGCAGCCATACCTACCGATTTAATAGAATCGGAATTATTTGGCCATGAAAAAGGTGCTTTTACTTCAGCCATCAAACAACGCATTGGAAAATTTGAACAAGCCAATGGTGGAACTTTATTTTTAGACGAAATTGGCGACATGAGTTTAGCTGCTCAAGCCAAAGTTTTACGCGCTTTGCAAGAAGGAAAAATTACCCGAGTGGGTGGCGACAAAGACATTGAAGTAGATGTACGAGTAGTAGCTGCAACCAATAAAAATTTATTGCAAGAAATAGAAAAAGGTAATTTTAGAATGGATTTATACCACCGTTTAAGTGTGATTTTAATTCACGTGCCTTCATTAAATGATAGAAAAGATGACATTCCAATTTTGGCCGAAAAGTTTATAAAAGAAGTATGTGAAGACAATAATTTTCCTAGAAAAATGTTTTTACCACAAGCTTTAGAAGAACTTAAAAAATTGGATTATTATGGAAATATTCGTGAGCTGCGCAATGTGGTAGAACGCCTGGTAATATTAGGCCAACAGCGCATTACAGTGGAAGATGTGAAGAAATTTGCAAGCCCATTAAGTGCTCGAGAAGAAGAGAAAAACATATATGAAAGATTTAGCGCTTTACAAGATTTTAAAGAATACGTAGAACGCATTTTTATAGAAGAAAAATTAAAGAAAAACGGTTGGAATGTTGCAAAAACTGCTTTGGAAATTGATATTCAAAGAAGTCATTTGTACAACAAAATTGAAAAATATACACTCAAACGTGGCGAGTATATTGATTAATAAAAAACCAACTGAACTTTAAAAATAGTTGATAAAACAATATTTGTTCAACTCCCAAACACGCCACAATTAACGAGCCCGATGTGGGGGCATTTTACATATATATTAAAAATCCTTGCTTGAAAAACAGCAGGGATTTTTTATTTAAAAGCTATTCAATTAAGTGATAAAAATTAAACATGATATTGTATAAGTAATTTCTGTTTTATTTGCACAAAATATAAAAGAATTATGTACAAAACATTGCAACCAATTTTACAAGCCGAGCTAAAAGAAATAGAAGAAGCTGGATTATACAAACGCGAAAGAATTATTACTAGCCCACAAGCTGCAGAAATTACAGTAAGCACAGGTGCTAAAGTATTGAATTTTTGTGCCAATAATTACTTGGGATTGTCGAGCCATCCAGTGGTTTTACAAGCTGCAAAAGATGCAATAGATACACATGGTTTTGGATTAAGTAGCGTACGATTTATCTGCGGTACGCAAGATATTCATAAAACTTTAGAAGCAAAAATATCAGCGTTTTTAGGAACGGAGGATACCATTTTATATGCAGCTGCTTTTGATGCAAATGGTGGAGTTTTTGAACCTTTGTTCAATGAAAAAGATGCAATTATTAGCGATTCTTTAAATCATGCAAGTATCATTGATGGTGTTCGTTTGTGTAAAGCGGAACGTTTCAGGTATGAAAACAATAACATGGCCGATTTAGAAGCTAAGTTACAAGAAACCAAACATTGCAGAAACAGAATTATAGTTACCGACAGTGTTTTTAGTATGGATGGAACCATTGCGCAGCTAGATAAAATAGTGGAACTAGCCGATAAATATGAAGCATTAATTATGATTGACGAATGTCATTCAAGCGGATTTATGGGAAAAACTGGAAGAGGAACGCATGAACATTGTGGTGTGTTAGGAAAAATAGATATTATAACTGGAACTTTAGGAAAAGCGTTAGGCGGTGCTAGTGGCGGATTTACAAGTGGTAGAAAAGAAATTATTGACATGCTTCGCCAACGTTCTCGCCCTTATTTGTTTAGTAATACTTTAGCACCAAGTATTGTTGGAGCTAGCATTGCAGTGCTTGACATGCTTACTAAAACAACTGCATTGCGCGATAAATTATGGGAAAATGCCAAGTATTTTAGAACACAAATAGAAGCTGCTGGTTTTGATGTAAAACCGGGTGAACATGCCATTATTCCTATTATGCTTTACGATGCAAAACTGTCACAAGATTTTGCTGCAAAATTATTAGAAGAAGGAATTTATGTAATAGGTTTTTATTTTCCAGTGGTTCCAAAAGGCCAAGCAAGAATCAGGGTTCAAATGTCGGCAGGTCATGATAAAGAACATTTAGACAAAGCCATTGCAGCATTTACCAAAGTTGGTAAAGAGTTGGGAGTAATAAAATAGTTCTTTTAATAAAAAAAAATTTATTTTACACTTCATTGCGAACACAGTGAAGCAATCTTACAAAGAAAAGAGATTGCTTTGGCGGGACAGACTGAACCTCGTAATGACGTTTGTTGTTTATAAAGTTTCGCCTCTACGAGGTTTTTTGGTTCTTTATATTCAGCATACAAGTTAAAATAGTTTCACCTCTACGAGGTTTTTATTAGCTAATCATTTTACAGTTATTCCAAGTTTTTATTTTTAAAGGCACTCTAATTTATCTAAGCTTCGTAGAAGCGACACTATTGTAAAAGCATAAACTAACTGCAACCAAAAAGCCTCGTAGAGGCGACACAAAACCAATAAAGTGTC
>CAIUQQ010000221.1 GCA_903901345.1 uncultured Bacteroidota bacterium
AGATTTTCAACATTAGAACTCCTAAGAAGTATTATGAACTCCATAAAAATGGAACCAAGTTGGGCTGAATATAAATTAGACAAAAATTTTTTCCCTCAATATCGTTATTTGGATTGGAACATTTCTATGGAGCAATTAAACCAATTCACTAAAGATACTATGCAAGAGCAAGTGAAAATTGAATTACAAGAAGCAAGGAAGTATGCAAATGAAAAGAGACAGTTTGCTCAAGATAAAATAAATAAAGAACTTGATGTATTTGCAACTACTTTTCTTAAAGATGTGCCAACTATAGAAAAATTAAAAGCGAATATTTATTTTGATGTTGAGCCGAGAATAACAGACATAGTAATCAATAAAAAAAATAGTGTTGGTGATATTCATATTGATTCACAAGGAGAAGGTGTAAAAAGACAAATTTGGTTTTCATTAATAAAGTGGAATGCTTTAAATTCAATAAATTTAGAACACAAAAACAAAAAATTTATTTGGTGTTTTGACGAACCTGAAACACATTTATATCCATCAGCTCAACGAGAATTTTATAATATTATTAAACAAACTTCGACAGCTAATGTTCAATCGTTAATTAGTACACATTCAACAATTTTTGTTGACAAAACACTCATTAAAAGTATTAACAAAATTGACTTGCTTAATGGAATTACAAGAAATTCTAAATGTTTGTCCGTAGATGACATTTATTCAAGTTTGAAATTAAAGAATAGTGATTTCTTATTTTATGACCAATTTATTGTTGTGGAAGGTGACACAGAAGAAATTCTAATTCCTCACTTTTATTTCATTGTCAACGGAACTACACTTGAATCAGACAATATTAGAATTATAAATCTTGGCGGTAAAGATAAAATTGCTCAAAATGCAATAATTCTTGATGGAGTTTTAGGTGAATTTAAAAAAACTGATTCAACTGTTAGCTTTCTACTTGACAATGATGCTAAATATAAATTGACGGAATACGAAATTGACAAATACAAACCGACTTTCATTGGTAAGCAAGATATAGAGGACTCTATAGATTCTGCTGTTTGGGAAAATATTATTATAGATAATTTTGAGGAGTCGCTTAGAGTTTCACTAAAAGAAATCAACACCATTAAGGAGAATATTAAAGATAATGCAGAAGAGGAAAGTAAAAAGAAATTTTATCCTAGATTAACAAACTTGATTCGTAAAAAACTTATTGATTTAGGTAGAGATGATTACTATACTATAGATTCCGCTCTACCTACAAAAGGAACAGAATCAGGCAGATTGATAATAAAATACATTAAAAATAAAAATCAATTAAACAAAGTATTGACAGACAAACTAAAAGAAATCAAATCAATATAGAATGAATATTTGGATAACATACAGCTATCATGACAAAGAGTTTGTTGACAAACTTAAAAACGGCTTAACCTCAAAAGGTCATACCATTAGTTTAGTTGAACACACTATTGAGATTGGAGATAGTATTTTAAAAACAATTGAAGACCATATTATGAGAGCGGATGCTTTTTTAATAGTTTTTTCGAAAGAAAGTAAAAAAAGTAAATGGTTTACTTTTGAGCTTTTTCTCTTAATTAATGAAGTTACTAATAGAAAAAAAGAAAAAAGACTTATACCCATTGTAATAAATAAAGGTATTAAACTACCACCTTTTATTGACCAAATTGTTTATGCTGACTTTACTAATCAAGACAATTTTGAAAATAGTTTTCATAAACTATTAACTTCACTTGAAAAGCCAAAGACAAATGGTTTACTTGAAACAGAAAAGACAATTGAAACATTAATTAAGGAAAAAGAGAAACTTCTTCAACTTCAAAAGCAAATTTATGAGTTAGATAATACGAAGCGAGTTGAAATAAAAAGATTGTTTAGCTTTTCGATAATTATTACAATGATTGCTGCAATTATATCTACTGTTTTAGTTTTTTCTGAATTTTTTAATGCGACTGACATATTATATTCAACACAGATTTTTTACTATTTTCTAGGAGTATTAACGACCCTAATTCCTACGATGTACTATATACTTAAAAACAAGAGGAATAAAAATGGCAAATAATTCTATTGTTTTAAAGCTTACAAAAGCCGCTGAAATACTTCGACAAGAAAGTGCAACTTTTGAACAATATAAAACTCACGACAGGTATTGGTTTATTTTAAGGTTAGTTATGGGATATACAGCTGTTATCTGTTTGATTGTAATTCTTGTGGTATCAGCAGTAATTATATTTAACTACCAAAATTATTCTGACAAAATAGTGTCTTGGGCGGGCCCTGCTTTGTTTGTGGATACTTTAGGCTTAATTTTTACAGTTTGGAAAATTGTATTAAACCCTAACTTCTCAACAAAACTTGAACCTATGACAAAAAAGTAAATATTGAACTGAATTAAAAATCCACATCAATAAAAATATTGATATTATAATTATTATGTATGGTGTAGAATACTAACTTTGGAATAAATAAAAACTAATAGCTAACTACACATTTGGCAAAAAAGTAGTTTTAGTAATTAAATGAATTATTGTCCTTCACATCAACTGCTTTGATAGAAAATACTTCATAAATGCCAACTTTTAAAAAATGCAAAACATTACATTCAAGAATAATAAAATATAAATTATAAACTATGGGACTATTTGATTTTTTAAAGAAAAAAGAATTTGAGGAAATTGAAAAATTAAAATCAGAAGTTGATTTATTATCTAAAACACAAATTGAGGAGTCAATAAAATTTAATTCTGAGCTAGCAAGATTTAAATCTATTATAGATATTGAAGCAGAAGTAGAAAGGCAAAAACAGATTCTAGAGCAAATAATTAGTTCGAAAAACTTGGAGATAAAAAAAATTGATGAAGAGTTTAATACATTAAATTTAAACTATCAAAGTGCTTTAGAAACCTATAAAAATATACGAAAAGAAGTAAGTGTTTTTGAAAGTAAATTAGACCTAATTGAGTTCGGGATTTATGAGCCTGTATATGACTTTGGAAAATCGGATGACTACCGAGAAGAACAAAATAAAATCATTCAAATTCAAAAGGAAATGATTTTAGCTGATACAGCTGCTATTTGCGAAACTACTTGGACTGTTCAGGGAAGTGAAGCAAAAGGACGAACAATAGTTAAAGTATACAAAAAACTTATGTTAAGAGCATTCATTGGTGAATGTGATGTTTTAATTTCAAAAGTAAAGTGGAATAATGTCAATCAAATGAAAGAGCGAATACAAAAATTGTTTGATGCCATTAATAAATTAGGACATGGGTTTCAAGTAAGTTTAAATAGTCAATTTCTAGACTTAAAACAAAAAGAACTAATTCTTGAATATGAGTTTCAATCAAAAAGACAGCAAGAAAAAGAAGAAATGCGTGCAATTCAAGAAGAGTTAAGAGAAGAGGAAAAAGCAAAAAGGGAAATTGAACAAGCTCAAAGAGAAGCTGAAAAAGAAGAAGCTACTTATGAAAAAGCATTGGCCAAAACAAGAAAAGAATATGAAGAATCGACTGGTGAAAAACATGATAAACTAAAAGCTCAAATAGTAAAATTAGAACAAGAACTTAGAGAAGCTCAAGAAAAAAAAGAAAGAGCATTGTCGATGGCACAACAGACAAAACGAGGTCATGTTTATGTTATATCTAATATTGGTTCTTTTGGTGAACAAGTTTTTAAAATTGGAATGACTAGACGATTAGAGCCAATTGATAGAATAAAAGAATTAGGTGATGCATCCGTTCCATTTCAATTTGACATTCATGCAATGATATTCTCTGAAGATGCTCCAACTTTAGAAAATGAATTACACAAAGCCTTTACTAACAAAAAAGTAAATATGCTTAATTATCGTAAAGAGTTTTTTAAAGTTACACTAGAAGAAATAGAACAGAAGACGAAAGAAATAGGACTTGTTTCTGAATTTACAAGATTACCAGAAGCAATGGAATATAGAGAGACATTGGCAATTATTGAAAAATTAAATTCTAAAGTAGAATACAAAACAATTGATCAAATTATTGCAGATGAATTTCCGAATAGCTTAACATAGAAATTTAAAACTAAAATAATCATTTATAAAAAACACTATCAATGAAAAAAATAATATTACCTTTATTAGCACTGATACTTATTTCATGTGAAGCTCCAAATTACTATTACCAAGTATATAAAACTAATTCTGATAATGGTAGTTTCAAAAACAATAAAATTGTTTTTGAAGACAATAATTGCAGTGTTTATTACAACTTATGGGGAGATAGAGGAAACATAGGATTTAGTATTTATAACAAAACAGAAAGTGATTTGACTATTAATTTAACTAAAACATTTTTTGTAATGAATGGGATTGCCTATGAGTATTTTCAAAACAGAACATTTTCAAAATCTACAAACAATGGAACAACTGTAACTTCGTATAATTACCCTTATAATTGGAATAATAACATTACTAATGTTGCAGGCACAACTTCTACAAGTTATTCAACACAATTTACAGAAAAGCCAGAATTAATAATACCTCCCAAAACATTGATAAATATTTCTGAATTCAATATTGTCAATACAAATTATTTAAATTGTGATTTAGAGAAATATCCTTGGAGAAAGAATGTTAGAACATTGAATTTTGGCAAGAAT
>CAIUQQ010000222.1 GCA_903901345.1 uncultured Bacteroidota bacterium
CGATCTCAACAATTATTTTATTAATTATTAATTACTTCAAAATTTTGCTCTAAACGATTGCCTTCATCGTCTACCAAAACTAAAAGATGTATTCCTTTTTCAGCAAATAATGCCATTTGATGTATTTCATTTGTTTGTCCTATATAAACACCGTCTATATGCCAAAATATTTGACTTTTATATTTTGAATGAGCTGCTTTAAAAACAACCTTTCCTTTTATACCATTTAATTCTAGAGGAATAAAAATTTTATTTGACCGCTTAGGATATATCATTTCTATTGGGTTTTGTTGATTTGTGTTTTGTTTACAATCATTTCTCCATTCAGGTAGTTCTTTGTATGTAGCGTTATGTTTTTTATAATAAAATTCCATAGAAGGTGGTAAAATAAAATAACTCTGATGATTCATGTTATTTATACTTTCACAATCGCTATTTACCCTAAATTTCCCGGTAGCATCGGTATGAATAATTTGATGATAAGGACAAGGCATGGTCTTTTTACCCGATTTTGAAATATAGATACTGTCTATTTCGCAAAGTTCAGTTGCTTTATAACCGCTTTGTTTGCAAATGGCAGTTTTCAACATTTCATCGTAAGGTAAATCGAACCAATTGCTGGCAGGTAAAGTTCTAAAAATATCAAATAAAATTGGAGCAGCAGTATTTATGCCTGTTAATCCTGGGCGACCTTCACCATCGGCATTTCCTACCCAAACTACTACCAAGAATTTAGGAGTTAATCCAACAGCCCATGCGTCTCTAAAACCAAAACTTGTACCTGTTTTCCATGCTATTCTTTGCGATGATGTGAACTGAGACCAAAGGCCTTCTTCACCTGGCCGCATTACTTCTTCCATGGCTTCAAAAGTGCTGTAAATAGATGAAGCACTAATAAAAAATTCTTTACTTAGATTTGATATTTTAGGATTTTGTTTTTTTATATATGTTGGTTCATGAATATCAAATTCATTATACTTACCGCTGTTGTTGGCATAATTATTTAAAACTCGTGCCATACTTGAATATACACCTGCTATTTGCCACATGGAGTTTTCACCACCGCCTAAAATTAAACTTAATCCATAATGTTGTGCAGGTTTTTTTAGCGAACTTATTCCTAGTTTTTTAAGTAAATAATAAAACCTTTCATAGCGATATAAATTCAACATTCTAATTGCTGGCACATTTAAAGAGCGTGCCAATGCCTTGTTTGCAGGAACTGCTCCATCGTATTCTAAATCAAAGTTTTGAGGTGCATATCCTGCAATTTGTGTTGGTATATCTGCTATTAATGTATTGGGTAAAATAAGTCCGTCATGCAACATGGCTTCATATAAAATTGGTTTCAAAGTACTGCCTGGACTTCGCGGAGCTTTAATAATATCTACATAACTTTCAAAATCGGCTTTTTTAGGTTTATAAATATTTCCAATGTATGCCAATACATTTCCGCTTTCTATTTCCATTATCATGGCAGCTGCATTATTCACATTGTTTCCAACTAAGCGTTCATGATGCCTTAATAAAATTTCATTTGTACTTTTTTGTAAAGCTAAATTCAGCGTTGTTTGAATAACATTTTTGTTGTTATTTTTTTGCTTATTTAAATCTTGTTGAATGGTATTTATTAAATGAGGAGCATATTGTGGTAATGGTATTGGAGCATCCGGAATTGGTTCAAGCTTGGATAGTTCACAAGTTACTTTATCAATAATTTTTAAAGCAAATAGTTTGTCTAAAAGTTTATTCCTTTTAGCTTTTAATAATTCTCTGTTTTTACCCGGATGAACAAGCGCAGGCGCATTTGGAAGTATGGCTAAACTAGCAGCCTCACCCCAAGATAAATCATTTGCACTTCGTGCAAAATATCTCCACGATGCTGCTTCTAATCCTACTACATTGCCTCCAAAAGGTGCATGGGCAATATACAAAGCCAAAATTTCATCTTTACTATAACTTAATTCTAGTCTGAAAGTTAAAATCATTTCAATTATTTTTTGATAAATATTTCGAGGTTTATTTCTAGACAAACGAATAAGTTGCATGGAAATAGTACTGCCTCCGCTAATGATTTTTTTATGTATTATGTTTTGTTTTATTGCCCTTGATAAAGCTATAAAATCAATTCCCGAATGATGATAAAATCTTTTGTCCTCATAAGCAATAACGGCTTGTTTGAATTTATTAGAAATATTTTGCTGAATTGGAAAACGCCATTGATTATCCTTGGCAATTTTAGCTTGAATAAGTTTACCTTCTTTGTCAAGAAGTACAAGTGAATATGGTTTATAAAAGAGGGTTGCAGGTAATGAAAACCAAAATAAAAAGCTTAAAATAAAAATAGCCAAAAAATAATATTTGTACTTGATAGTTACTAGTTTTATTTTTAAAAATACAGGTAAAATATACATAACTATTTTAATAATAAAATTGTTTATTTATAAGCTTTAATAATTTTATTAATTTAATTCTTTACTTGGAATATACTAATCATATTTCATTTTGTATAAATAG
>CAIUQQ010000223.1 GCA_903901345.1 uncultured Bacteroidota bacterium
AAATGGAATTACTTGCTAAATGCTTGTACGATTTTACCTAATGTAGTAAACAATGATGTTGTACGAATTTACAGTAATATAGTAAGTAATACTGTACAACCATCTAAATACTGTTTATCGTGTGGCAAAGACATTTCGCATCAACGAAGTATTTCAAAATATTGTAGGTTTAAAATAAATGGTAAGGAAAACAAAGATTGTAAAAACAATGCTACAAACTTTTTTGAACACGATTTAAAAATGTATCCTAAACATCAATTACACTTATTAGACATAGATAACTATTTACATCCTGATAGATTACGATTAAAACAAAAAGAGTTTAATAATTACAGATGTAAATAAATTCGTTAATATGGATATTCAATTGCACTTTCAATTAAAGCAAAGGTTTTTAAATGTCTGAATGCATCAATATGAATAATAGTAGCTAACAAACTTACTCCCAATGTTCCATATATTCCAACATCTGATTTTAAAAACAATAAAGAAGGTGCAAGAATTTGTAGAATTAACGCAAATTGCGATTGACTACTAAATTGATTTAATGCCATACCATTTGTATAATATTCAATAGTATTTTTTGTACTTAAGATATTTGATAGTTGTTCCGTATTATCAATTTTTGAAAATGGTATTTTATACAATTTGTTGTTTTGACTAATTCTGAAAAACAAATTTTTTTCTGTAAAAAAATCAATATCAATTTTAATATTAGTTTCTTTATAATTCAGTAAACATACATTGGTATTGTCATAAACAGCCTCACTAACAGTATATTTCTTATCTGACTGACTAAATGAAAATAAGAAACTCAAAAGTAGAATTGATGTTAATAGGTAGTTTTTCATAGGTTGGATTAGATAATTATTGTCCGTATGTTAATGTTGTTTTGCAAGAATTAGGATAACTAAATACTGTTATTCCTTCTCTACTTATTCTTAAATTTGGGCTATGCCACCATTGAGTTGTTTTTGTTTCTACTTCAACACTTTGACCTTCGTAAACTACTTGTATAAATTCAAATTCATTTTTTTGTACTCCATTTATGTAGGCATATACATCTTCTGTTTGAATTAAATATCTTATTGATTTTTTTTCTTTCGTGCAACTGCCTAATACTATTAGAAACATTGCTATTATTGTTATTATTTTCATAATTTATTTTGAATTATCATACCCTTCTACAATTTGCAAAAGTATTTCTGAATACTTAAAAATATCATCTAATGAAGTAATTTCATTTTTTACTTCTTTCTTTTGGTCATCAAGAGTTACAAAGTATTTTTTAGCACCATTTAAATACAGTCTGCAAATAGTTTTACGGTTATTATCATCTAATAAAACTACAAAGTATGATTGTGCATCACGATAGCTTATTCTTGTAGCATTAATCTTTTGACGAAGTATGGTTTTTACAATCATAAATCCTTCTAATTCTTCATCAGTTGTAATTACTTTGTTCTCTTCAGCTTTTGCTTTCTCTGAATCAATCACATCTTGAAGTTTTGTTGCATCATCTTCTTTAGCAAGAGCAGTTTTTAGCCTTTCAGTTATTAAATCACTAATATGCTGTTGAATTGATTTTTTAGTGAGGTTTGTAAATTGTTCTAAAACCTTTGTAGTGATTATACTTGGGTAAACTTGTTTTGCAAAATGTTTAACAAAATCAGGACTTGGGTTTGCAAGTTCTTGTTGTAACAAGTTCTTTAACTCATTGGTATATTTTAGTTCACTGGCATTGTTTGTAATTGAATTTGCATCAAAAAGTGTTTTATGGAATTTTTTTAGCTCTTCAATCTGATTATCTTTAATTTCATTGATGTTAAATTCTAAAAATGGTTTCTCATCCATTTTATTTGCATCAACTAAATCTGTGTAAAATCTGTAAGTAACACCATTAGTTAAAAGACCAAATTTAGCCTTTGATACGTGGAAATAACGAAGTATTTGTCCATCGTGAACATTTAGATTTTGTGCCCAATGTTTGCACTCTATAATTATTGTCGGATTTCCATCTTTAAAAATTGCATAGTCTATCTTTTCGCCTTTTTTTGTTCCAATGTCAGTTACATATTCAGGTACAACTTCAATTGGATTAAAAACGTCATAGCCCAATATCTGTAAAAAAGGCATTATAAAAGCATTCTTTGTTGCTTCTTCTGTTAGAATTTGGTCTTTCAGCTTTGAAACTCTGTCTCCCAGTTGTTTGATTTGGTCTTTTATTTCAATTGTCATTATATTTTTAAATTAATATGTCTCTTTAAATTTGATTTCAAAGGAAAACAATTTAAATGTCAAATAAAATAACAAAATATTACACCCTAAAAAAACAAATTTTAACAAATAAATTGATTTCGTATATTTTATAGTATAAGAGTATAAATTTAAAATAATAATATTATGACAAATCAATTAGAAAGATTGCAGAACTTTATCAAAGCAAAGCAAGAAAAAAAGGCTAAACAAATGGTGGGTGTAGCATTACCAATTAAGCTATATGAAGATTTAAAAGCAGATGCAATAAAAGAGGAAACTACAATTCAAAATCAGATTAGAAACCGTTTAGCATTAGCCAAACTAAACAAGAATTTGAAAGATAAGAGCAAAGCAAGAAACGAAATCTTATTACGTAAAATCGAAGCATTGTTAATTCCAAAAACGAAATAATTATGAAAGCAGAAAACAAAATACTTATAGCAGTGGATGAATTTTCTTATTCAAATGAATTAGCCATTCAAACAAACATAGCAGAGCAATACACAAGTTTAGAAAAACAATTGCCTGACTATTGCAAGAAACCATTCAGTAACTATGTAACCGAAAGCGAACAATATGTAAATGATTTCAAGAACCATTGCGAAAATATTGTGACTATGGATTTGAAAATAGCTAAAAAAATGGAGCTTGTAAACTCTGAATGGTATATCTATCGTGATGCATTAGATAATTTACATAAAAGAATGAATGAAACTTTGATGTTCTCGAATGAAATTAGCAATGGTCAATTAACACCCAGTGCAAAGAGTAAGTTAAAAGAAAAATATTGCACTTATGCAGAGGGCAAACAAATAGAAATTTATACTCTTGCTAAACTATGTCAGGATAAATTAAACGAATTAAACTTATTACTTAAAAGTAATGATAAAATAGCAATGTATCAATTCTCTCAATTCTCACCACGAACATTCAAGCGAAGTGGTGACTATATCGAATTTGATATGAATGCTTTATTATTTTAAAATAACAATCTTCATTTATGTGTTTTAAGTGTGGTGGCTAATTTTTTTTGTCATTAGTTAGTCACCCACTTTTTTCTATAATAAAGTAGTTAAAAGTAGTATATGAATAGAACTAAAAAAGGTGGTAGAGTAAAGGGAGTGCCAAATGTAATCACTTCAGAACTTCGTCAAGGATTAGCAAATTTGCTTGAATCTAATTTTGAACGTATGCAAGAAGATTTAAACAAGGTTTCACCTAATACAAGATTAAGAATATTAGTTGAATTCTATAAACTGATATTACCAAAAATAAACGATGTTGAAGATAACAATAACAATTTTCACCCTATAACACTTCATATAAACAAAGATTAGATATGGAAACGATTAGAACTATAAAAAGCTATGAAGACCTTGTGGAAACGATTAAAAACGAAAGTCTATCAATGGAACAAATAACCGAACTAATATCAATGGTTTTGAAAGTATGGATACTTAAAGACTATAAAAGTGTAGCAGAACTTTTAAAAGACTTGGACGAATATTGGTCTGAATGGAAACATACCAACGAAAGACCTATCTTCATAAAAGACGAATTCAGTATATCGGATATTTATAACAATGAAGATACAAGGACAAACTATCCTAAAAGACATTTTTAAGAATTAACCAAAAAATGCATCAACCATATCACCCGCAGTTAAATGTTGATATATCAATGTAGTTGATGGTTTTGCGTGTCCTACAGCTGACATAACCATTTCTAACTGTATTCCCGCACTTAAAGAATTTGAAATAAAACTACGTCTTGCAGTTTTCCAAGCAATAAATTCGTGTTTTTCTTTAGTAGTTGATATTTTTTTATTCCCTGATTTACTTACTAAAGTAATTTTATCTTCAAATCCAATAGCTTTACAAACATTTTTTAAATGCTGTAAACTTTTATCGTAGCTTATAAAATCAAATTTCCAATTTCTTTTATTCAATATATCAAGCACAATATCATTACAAGGTGGATATGAAATAATTTCTTTACCCTCTGTTTTAATCCTTTTAATTACAAAGTATTTATTTCCTTTAGATGTTTCTTTAAAATTCTTTGTATCTGTTATTTGTTTTAAATCAACCCAATCAATACCAGTGTGACAAGCAATAACAAACAAATCTCTTATACTATCAAAATTAGGTTTTTTAGTTAAATCATACTTTGCTATTAATTCAATTTCTTTAGGTTTAAGAAAGATTGCTTGAATTTTTGGAGTTTGTGGATGTGTGAAATGTTTTAAATTAACATCCTTTATAAAGTTCATATCTTCACACCAATTCATTACAACCTTAATTAATTGAAACCTTTTATTTAAAGTATTATCAGCTTCATTATTTCCTAAACACAAATTTTTAAGGTTATTCGCAAAGGTAGAATTAATATCATTAAGAGTTAAATCAGGGTAATTTAAAGAAATAAAATTTATTAATGTTTTGTATTTCTTAATTGTATTGTGCGCTTTGGTTTGTAAATTAGCATCATAATATTGTTGTATATAATCAATAAATAATTTCTTTTTTGTAGGTGTATTGGTTTTGAGTCTGAAAATATCAGCAAGTTCACCCAAATCAATTTCTTTACCCATCAACTGACATTCATTATCAAAGTCTTCAATTTTAGCTTCAATATCCCTAATTTTCTTATTGATAGATGCACTCTTACTTTTACGATTTTTTACATCCCAATCAGAAACAGCTGTACTTATACCCGTTGAAAACCTTAATCTTTCTTTAGGTTTTGATATCTGAATCATTATTGTAGTTTGCCTTTTAGCCTTAATGTTTAAAAGGTAGTAGTAGGTATTAATAGACTTCATATTGATTGGGTTTATATACTGCACAAAGTAACTGTACAAAAACCATTAAAACAAGCTAATTATTACTAAAAATTACTATCACATAAAACGTGTAATGTATTGTAAATGCTGAAAACAGTATGTTTATTTCAATTTTACAATACTCCCGCCCCGGGTACTAAAGCCTTTGAATTTATTCAAAGGCTTTTTTTATGATTTAATTTTAAACGTTTTCCTTAGAAATCATCCTCAAATTCATCATCTATTAGCAAATCATCATTGAACAAAGTATCGTTCAAATTAGGAAACATGCGGTCTTTTTCAGTTTGTTCTTCGTAAAAATTATTTTCCTTTTTAATGGTTTTGATACGTTTTAAAAGAGAATCAAATGAAGTAACTTCTGCAGGCAAACACATTTCTTTAAAAGCAATCACTTCATCTTTAATATTTAACAAGCGCTCTTCAAACTCATTAATGTCCAAATCATCAAATTGCTTTTCTAAATCTATCAAATTTAATTGTAATCTCTCTAACTCTATGTTTTTCATATAAGGACTTTTATTTTCAGTAAAAATACAAATTTGCTTTTCGTTTTTTATTTTTCAAAATTATAAATAAAACTATATTGCTTGAAGTTTGTAATTAAGTATAATTATGTCGTTTAAAATATATACAAAAACTGGCGATACCGGCCAAACCTCATTGATTGGTGGTGTTAGAGTTCCCAAATTTCACTTAAGAATAGAAAGCTATGGCACCGTTGATGAATTAAATTCATACATCGGTTTAATAAAAGATAGTATAACAAACACTCAATTTCAAGCCATATTAGCTGAAATTCAAGATCGATTATTTACTATTGGTAGTCTTTTAGCCAGTGATCCTGAAAAAAGTAAAATGAAAGTTCCCGATATTTTCGAAAAAGACATTGAATTACTCGAAAATGAAATGGATGCAATGGATAAAACTTTACCTGAACTTAAAAGTTTTGTTTTGCCAGGCGGTAATATTGTTGCCTCTCACTGCCATGTGGCACGCTGTATTTGCCGCAGGGCAGAAAGATTAGTAGTCCATTTGGCAACAGAAACAGAAGTAAATCCAATAGTTCCAAAATATTTAAATCGTTTAAGTGATTATTTATTCATGCTTTCTCGCAAAGTTGTCATTGATTCGGGTGCAGCCGAAATAGCTTGGCGACCAAGAATGTAGATTAGACGATAGACCATGGTCGATAGTTGATAGTTGATGGAATAATTTTATTTGCTATCGTCTATTGTCCATGAACTATTAACCACCATCAGCATATAAAAATAGGAAAGCCAAATTATTCTGCCATCGGCAATGGTAGAAAAATAAGAAAGGAAATATAAAAAAATTGCACTTCCAATACTTGCCAAACATGCTAAATACAAAGGTTTTTCAATGATTTGACGAAAAGTTTTGTTAATTAATTCTTTGAAAAATAATAAGCCAACCAAGCCAAAACTTAATATTACACTGAACCAAGAATGGAATCGGTTAAAATTAATAGAAGCACTTTCCAAATTAAAAGTCCAAAAATTATTACGGGTAGTTTCTAACGAAATGGGTGCGTATTTTCTAATAAAATAAAGTCCAAATAAGTATAAAATAAAAGTAACTAATGTTACAAAAATTGCATTTTTCCTGTTGTTTTTAAAATGATAAAACAAGTAAAAAGGAATGCTGATGGCAATGGTCTCTTTCACACATAATCCCAATAAAATAGCCAATGTAAACAACCATGCTTGTTGTTTAAAAGTAGCGTATATACTGATTGCAATAAATAAAAAAAGCGCGGTATCAACATAAGCAATACTGGCATAATAAAACATGGGAAATGAAACCAAAAACAGCCAAATAGATTGCCATTTTTTGATGTTTGGAATGTTTAATAATTGCAAAGCATGATAAAAAATAAACAGCCCTAAAGCTAAAAATAAAGCATTGATTAAATTAATGGAGGTAAGCGCAGAAAAAGGCAAATAACTAGCCGAAAATGGAACCAGAAACCGCCAGTTAGTGGCCGGACGTAATGCTAATTCCATAGGATTTCCTCTAAAATATTCAACATAATTTTCAAAATATTTTGCATCGTAAGGCACTTGTTTAACAATTACTTGATTGCCGTTAAAACGTGGCAAAATCATGGCTATAAAAAGCAAACTGGTGATAATAAAATAAAATAAATTGCTACTTTTCAAGTTCTAAATTAATATGGTGCTGATTAAAATTTAAATACATTTGTATTGCAATTAACGCATAAGTATTTTTAAAACAATAAAACAATGACCGTAAAAATATTTACCGACCAAATGAATCGCGAAATAAGCGTTCAATTTCCTCCAAAACGAATCATTTCGTTGGTACCATCACAAACAGAATTTTTATACGATTTGGGATTAAAAGATGAAATTATTGGACAAACAAAATTTTGCATTCATCCAGAAGAAATGCGGAAGCAAAATACAATGATTGGCGGTACCAAAAACCTAAAATTGGAATTAATTGCGCAGCTAAAACCCGATTTAATTATAGGAAATAAAGAGGAAAATGAACAAGGACAAATTGAATATTTAATGCAGCATTTTCCGGTATGGATGAGTGATATCAATACCATGGACGATGCTTATGAAATGATGCAAAAAATAGCTGAAATGGTTCATAAAACCAATGAAGCAGAAGCAATCATTCATCAAATAAAAACGGATTTTGACCAATTAAAAATAAAAGTTAACGAGCATGAAAATAGCCAGAAAATAGCTTATTTTATTTGGCGAAAACCATATATGGTAGCTGCAAAAAATACTTTTATTAATCATTTAATTGAAACATTGAATTTTGAAAATGTATTTGCAAAAAATTTAGAGAGATATGCCAGCGTAAGTGAAGAAGATATCATTGATAAAAACCCTGCTGTTATTTTCCTTTCAAGTGAACCTTATCCATTTAAACAAAAGCATATTAGTGAATTACAAAACTTATTGCCATTGGCAAAAATAATATTGGTAGATGGTGAAATGTTTAGTTGGTATGGTAGCAGGTTGCGCTTCAGTGCAAATTATTTTAAAGAACTTTTGAACCAGTTATCAAATTAGTTATAATCAAGTTTTCCATATTTAACATTTGATACCATTTTTTTTATACTTTTGTACAATATGGAAGAAAATAAAGAAAAAAGAAATCGTTTAGCAATTTTCATACCTTGGGCTTTAGTAGCCATATTAACCGTTTTGAATGGGTTTTTTATTTATAATTATTTTAAAACCGATAAAAAATTAGCAGATACAGAAGAAGTTTTATTTGATACCAAAGAAGCCAAAAGCTCGTTGGATTCATTGCTAAGCATTACCAATAATGAGCTGGCTAGTTATAAAGGCCAAAATGCTTCATTAGATAGTTTGGTGATTCAAAAAGACAATGATTTAAAGGAGTATGCTGATAAAATCAAACGTCTTTTATCGCAAGATAAAATTAGTAAAGGAGCTTTAGAAAAAGCATTAGAAGAAATAGAGAAATTACGCTATTACAAGCAAAAATACTTGACTCAAATTGATTCACTTTCAGGTGAAATTGTGATGTTAAATCGCGAAAACTACAAACTAAAAGGCAATATTGACAATCAAAAACGTTCGAACGAAAACTTAAGCATGGAAAATGCTGGCTTGAAAAACAAAGTGGCCATTGGTGCTAAATTAAATACTTCTGCACTGATAGTAACTGGCATAAAAATGCGTAGCAATGGCAAAGAAAAAGAAACCATGAAAGCCAAACAAATAGAACAAATAAAACTGACTTTTAAAATAGCCGAAAACTATGTAGCCGAAAAAGGTAAAAAGGAAGTTTATTTAAAAATTACTAGTTTAGATGGAACTACATTGTATAACCAAGCTACCGGAACTGCTACTTTTAACTATCAAGGTGAAGCTTCATTGTATACTCAAAAGAAGATTGTAGAATTTACTCAAGAAGCGCAAGATGTAAGCATTTATTGGGCAAAAGGAACAGAGTTTAACGTTGGAAAATACAAAGCAGAAATATATGCTGATGGATTTAAAATTGGCGCTGTTGATTTTGAATTGAAGTAAAAAAAATTAAAGAAATTATAAACCACATAGAAACATAGAAAACATAGCTTTTAATAGCATATTTTGAGTTTATATGTGGTTTTTTTTATGCTTTTTTTTAAGATACAGATTCAATTTATTACAAACTTTTGTTTTCAAAAACATAAATAGTTAAAAAATATTTTAATGAAAAAAACAGCTTTAATAGTAGCAGGAGGTAATGGTTCCAGAATGGAATCTGATTTGCCAAAACAGTTTATTTTATTAGCTGGAAAGCCAATATTGATGCACACTATTGAAGCATTTAATAATTGTAATGTTTCAAATATTATTGTGGTTTTACCACCAAATCAAATTGAATTTTGGAAAGAATTGTGTACTGAATTTTCTTTCAATTTAGCACACGAAATAGTGGCCGGTGGTGCTTCCCGATTTGAATCAGTTCAAAATGGTTTGGTGCGTTGCAATGAGGAAGATTTAGTAGCCATTCACGATGGAGTTAGGCCATTTATAACTGCTGAAATAATTAATAATAGTTTTGATGTAGCTGCCCAAAAAGGCAATGCTGTAGCCGCAGTTCGCTTAAAAGATTCCATTAGAAAAGTAGATTTATTGGGTAACAAAAACGTGAACCGGGATGCTTATTTTTTGATTCAAACGCCTCAAACTTTTAAATGCAACATTATTAAAGATGCTTACCAAGCACAAGACCATATAAACTTTACCGATGATGCCAGTGTGTTAGAAGCAAACGGACATGCCATTAACCTGATTCCTGGCGATTACAAAAACATAAAAATTACCACACCCGAAGACTTATTAGTAGCTGAAGCTTTTTATAAGCATCAATAATTTTTTATACTGCTTTTGAATTTTCTAACTTTGAATTACTACCAGTGCAGTTTTGCAAACCGCACTTCATATTAAAAGCATTTGCAATGCAAAAAAATAAAAGCTTTTTTAAAAATTTGCTTTTGATTGACACAGTGGAATACGGATTACAAATCCTTACAGTAAATGGTTCGGATTACAAATCCGAACCGGCTGGTTTTCATAACTAATTAATTAGCGTGTATTTAATTGATTGAATTAAATCTTCAAAATAAAACAAACCATATTTTTTGTTTATATAAGTTATAGCAATATTTTCAGTACCATTATTGATAGTAACTCTTGTTAAATTATTATATTCTTTACCTTTAAGAAATATACTTGAAATATAAGTTGGATAGTCTTTATAATCAATTATCCAATCATTAATAAAAACAACGGTATTGTTAAATGAAATTTCTATAAAATTATTATAATCATTTTCTTTTCTGCTATGTTTTACATCAAAACTTCCAATACCTTTAATGGTAGAATAAGTATTATGTAAAGTTTGATAACAAATCTTATAATTTGAAGATAAAGATTGGTTTTCGCAATACCAAGAAGTATCAGTTTTGGTTTTTACAAAAGTAAGTGTGTCGCCTTTATCACTAGCAAAACTAATGGTATCAAAAGCTGGATTGGTAAAATAAGGTGTTTGGTTAAGGGCACTCGCTGTTAAATATTCATACTTGGTTATTGGTGTTCCGTTTGTGGAAACAGGTTCCTTTGAACAGCTTTGTAATAACATTACAAAGAGAGTTAGCAGGTAAAATAGTTTTACCTTTGGGGTTTGGTAATTTGTTTTCATAAGTTTGATTGTTTTTTTATTCCCTACACTTAGTATTTTCTCCAACCGACTCCCAAAATTAAACTATTAGATGATAATTCCAACCTTAAAAATACTTTATTAGCATGGTAAAAAGCGGATTGTAAATTCAAAAATATGGCTTGCTAAACAAAAAAGGTTGGTGAAAACACCAACCTCAGGCAAGTTTTTATTATCCATAAATCAATATTTTGTTTTGATTAATAGTATTTAAAAAATAGGGGGTTTTTATTGCTTTTTCTTCCAATAAGTCAACATTTCTTTTGAAAATATTTTCTAATGAAAACTTTAAATCGTAATAGTTATCACTATAATCAAGCACATCTAAATCAAGAAAATCAACAATTAAATCAACATCGCTTTCAATGTTAAATTTATTTGTTAATATTGAC
>CAIUQQ010000224.1 GCA_903901345.1 uncultured Bacteroidota bacterium
GAATAAAAATAAATTTAACGAGGATATTAAAGATATTCAAAAAAAGAACATTAGCGTTTGTAGAAATGAAAAAGGGGTGGATTGATTAAAATAAGAATGACTAGTTAAACTTAAATTATTATAAAAATATGAAGAGGAGAAAACAGAAGTTATTAACAAAAGTGTAATTAAAGCAGATAAAATTTCAATAAAAAAAATTACAGTAAAAATATTATTTGATAGGAATAAAAAAATTGTTCATAGAAAAAATGAATAAGTAACAATGGTATAATCAAAAATTTCTTGTGAGGCGTAATAAAAAGATGACATATAAGCAATTCAAACGAACAAAAAAATTACCATAAGAAATGTAACCATTTTCAATTGAAAGGGTGAAAAAATTAAATGCCCGAATCAAATGGAAATTACCGGACTTGTTCAGGAGAAGTTAGTGAGGAGAACCAATAATAAAGGGGTAGTAAGTAATCAAAATAAATCAAAACCCGAAAGATAACTAAAAAATGTTGAGTTTGAAAAGCTGGAGTAGGACACAAAATCTTTTATATTAGCAACGAGATATATAATGACCGAAAAGATAAGAAAATTATAAAAGTATAAATAAAAATAGGTCAAACTTCAAATAGTTGAATACGTTAAAAAAAAGTTGGTTGTAAACAAAATTAATTAAATGTTATCCGAGGAGGGATTTTTTTGTATAGATAAGGTAAATTGAAAAAAAAATTCATAGTAATAAATATGTAAAAATTAAATGGAATATTCAAAAATCAAATATTAGTATAATCCCAATTGTAACATGTAAAAATGAATAATAGAAGGTGCTAACAAATGGGAATACTAAATTAGATTTCGATAATATAATAATTGCTAGACTGATAATTACCAAAAGTACTAATCACACTCATAAATTGAATTTTGTTGTCGTAATACCCGTACCTGGACTTGAACCAGGACCCGTGAGGACGAAGTTTTAAGCCTCGCATGTCTACCAATTTCATCATACAGGTTATATGTAATTGAATCTAACATAATAGTTAAGATTAACGTTTAGTTAAAAAATAGTGATAATTAAAGTAGGTAGCATCAAGAAACTTAACATTTAACGTATAAGTTTTTAAAAAAAGGAGATTAGTTTCAAAGATTGGAAAAGTGTACTTGGCGACCAAAAGAGCTAACAAGGTTTGATCTACTGATTTAAGAGAAAAATCGTTATTTAAATGGGTTTGGATGGTTATCTTCAATACGTAAAATTTAAAATTAAATTGTTCTTTAGAGCGGGTTTTTTGCGCCATGGGAGCTTTCGTAAGAGTATATGATTTAGATTTGCGTGGTAAGAATGCAAAAGAAATAGAATTTGTTGATTTTGTACCACTGGTTGTTGAAAATGTTAAATAATAAAATCAAGTAAGAATTAAGTAGGATTGTTTCATTAGTAATTTAAGTTTCGAATTAGATGTACGGTTTGAGCCGATTGTTGCAAGGCGTAGATTGTTAATTAGAAGTGGTGCTACTAATGAAATAAATTGAAAGTTATACGTGACCACATTGTGTGTTTTAGAAGTATCAACTAATTGTGTATTGTTTAATTTAGTTAATTGCAGTTTCGTTTGAAAGTTAAAATTAATAGTCGGGCCAGCAGGAATCGAACCTACATTACTAGATTGAAAGACTAGAGTCCTCACCATTAGACGATGGCCCGGAATAATTATTTATATGTAAATATAAGGAACGGAAAAAGAGAAAGGTCCGTTGCGCGACTAAAACTAACTAAGTCCAGTTTGAATTAAACTTGAAGAGATACGGGCGTTTGAATTAAAATGTCGTTGACAGAGTCATAAAAGACTTCTTTGACACCAATAGTAGGTGATGATTTTTGAAAAGGAGCACTTGTATCCCCATATTGGAGCATTAAATTTCGTAAATCCTTTTTATTATTAAAGATGATACCGTGAAATTCCGAAACTTCACGTTCAAGTCAGCTAGCATTTGGGTATAATTCAGCAATTGAGTTAAGACGAAAGGCACTAAAACGAGGTGACGAATCGACACAAAATAAAAAAAAGCGTTCTTGAAATGTTAAATTGTGGAAATTATACACTACTATAGTGCTATTTGACAAAACTGGAGTTATAGTATGGGTCGAATTACTTAAAGGAAGTTCGTAAGCGAAGATATCTACTAATTGACTGGAATAGAAAATTGTAGAAAAACGTAAATGAAGAGAGGAATAATAGAGTAAATTTTGAGGTACAACAATTGAAATATTTTTAGAACCGTGTATGTTGTGAGTTAAATACAAATGTGTTAGATTAAAAAAAACATATTTGAAAAAAAGTTTATAATTAAAATTCAAATGTTCTAAGATGGATTCGAACCAACGACCCCAGAGTTTTCAGCCCTGTGCTCTACCAACTGAGCTATTAAAACCAGACGTTCTAAA
>CAIUQQ010000225.1 GCA_903901345.1 uncultured Bacteroidota bacterium
GTTGTTTATAGTTTAGGTAATTTACCCAACTGGTTCATCTTTTTACCCAACTGATTCAGGTAAAATACTTAATTAGTTGAGGTAATTTACCCAACTGGTTCATCTTTTTACCCAACTGATTCAGGTAAAATACTTAATTAGTTGAGGTAATTTACCCAACTGGTTCACCTTTTTACCCAACTGATTCAGGTAATTTATACCATAGGTTCAGGTAAAAGGTATAGTTAGTTAAGCCTATTTACTTAACTAACTATATCTATTATACTATGGTTTAATAGTTTCGTTAGGTTTCGCGCTTTTTCCTTGTCCCTCAAATAAGCTTTTTAACTCATCGTAAGTGGTTTGTGCACCTTCTATACCTTTGGCAGCACCGCGTTTTGAGATATTATACACTTCTAAAGCTGCCTGAAAAGCCTCATGACCAGCTTGGTTTCGGGTATCATTTAACATTTTTAATAAAATTGTTGTTTTTGAAATAATTTCATCTAATGATTGGGCTAGTGTGATGTCCTTTTCAAAATCAACCATTTCAAAAAATTGTGGTTGAATTTTAGGATTATTGTTAGCCAAAAATAATGCTCTTCTCACAAAATCAATTCTTCCTGATTCCATATAAATAATGCGCTTTGCATCGGTGGAGCTGAGTTCAATTAAAAAAGGTAAATCTGTTTTTACGCTTTCAATTGATGCGTTTACTTTTGTTTGTGTGGCAGCATCTAACACTGCATTTATTTTATTTTCCATTTTTTTTAAGGGTTTTAAAGTGTTTATGTGTTTGGTTTATTATGTTGTGTTATTTTATTCTTTAATAAATTTACTAATCAGTTTTGCATCATACACATCAACTACTTGAATAATATAAATGCCTGATTTTAATTCATCTATTACTATTTCATTACTTTTGGTATTTTCTAAATTCACTTGTTTAACAAGTTTTCCTAGTACATCGTAGATATATATTTCTTTAATAGCTGTTTCGGAATTAAAACTTAGTTTGTTGGTAGCTGGGTTAGGGAAAATACTCACTTTGTTAATTTCAACTACATCATTCAAACTAGTAATAGAATCACCAATTACGATGTCTGATAATTTCATTGGAATTAATGAATAGCCATTAAATGCAAAAGGACTTGTTGAACTAGTACTTATTTGAGTTCCAATTCCTGTAGTGGTAAACCAATTATTTGTTGGAGCTTTTTTGCCAACTAAAGGGCTAGTAGGTAAAATTATTATTGGTACTGTATCGTTTGTGTTTTGAATAATTGTGTTATATGTACCAACTGTCCAATTATTTGTTGGTTTGTTTATAAACTTAAGCTTGGCAATTGTTATTAATTTATTTTCGGTATTTTCTCCTAATTTACTTGCTATTGTTGGAGTTCTAGTTAGGTTAAACTGACTTATTAAATTTAGCGTATCTGTGTTCAATATTACTAAACCTTTTTGTGTATTAATTATACCTGTTACTTCTATGCTATCTCCTTCGCCTACTGTATAACCAAAAGTTTTTGATGTGCTAACAACAGTAATTCCACCTGTTCCATCGTGCAGTAAAAACTTTAAACCAGTAGAAGTTTGGTTATACCTATGTACAATACCTTTTAGTTTTACTTTTACACCTATTGAATCTGCAATGCCAGTTGAAGTATTACTAGTGTTAATTTGTGCTATATTATATTCGGGTGTTCCCATTATATCTTCCCAAGTTTTTCCTATATGCAGTGCATCTAGATCATAATCAACTTTTATCTTACCTAAATCGGGTCTATTATCTATAAAAAATAGTACTAAATTTGAATATTTAAAAGTGCTTGCTAATCCAATACTATAATTTGGTTTAGGTTTTTGAGTAGCATTTTGGTCAATCCATAAAAATATAGAATCATTTTCATCTGCATTATTAAATTGGTAAGCCAATACTATTAAATGGGTTTTATTTATAGAAATATCATTACTTAAAGCAAAAGAATAACTAGCATGATAATCATTTTGAATTTTTAGCCTAAAAAAACTGTCATTTACCCCCTTATCAAAATCTAAATACCAACCCATAGATAAAGAGTCAGCTATATGAATAAAATATTTTGATTGGTAAGGATTATTGGTAGTGAGATTAAACACATTTAGTAAAAAAGAAAAATAAACTGTACCACTAAATTGTGGTTCAAAATGCCTATAACTATAAGCCCCCGCAGAATCATAAGTGGCACTTAATTTATTACTATTTTTATTTGAAGAATACTTCGGGTAAGTTAAATTACCTTCACTTACAAATTGATCACCTTTAAAAAATGAGCTTGTAGTAACACTGTACCAATTTCCAAAACTTACATTGCTTCTACCTTTTATATCGGTAAGGCTTCCAGTATTATAATCAAAATCCTCGTTTAATAATAGTTGAGCATTACTACTAAAACTAGTTATTAAAAATACAAATAGTATGTTTTTTTTCATGTTAAATTTTATTAAAAATAAGGTATAAACAAATAGTCAATTTACACCTTATTTTACCTGTCTATTGTTTAATTATTTTTATGGTTCTTATACCAGATTCGGTAAAATAAACCCTAACAAAATGAACACCTTTAGGAAGTGAAGTAATGTTTATGGTATTTTTATCAAAGCTGGTTTGTTCTAATTGCTTTTTACCTGTAGCATCATAAATTTCTATTTTCTTAATATTTTTAATTTCAGAAAAAGTAATACTTTCATTAGCTGGAACTGGCGAAATACTTACATTAAATGGGTCTGGAAATGGTTCGAAATTCTTAGTGTTAGAAGTTCTAAATTGTGTATTCATAGTTTGATCACAATATGATTTACAATCAGCAACAAAATTAACAGTGCCAGAGTATGTTTGTGGATTTCCATTTATATCATTACATGTTAGAGTGGTTGTAGTAATGGTTGGTACAGGACCAGGACATATTATTTCAGCATTTGGAGAAACATATAAATATCTTTTCTGAGCAGCATTCCACACATAATCTAAAGTACAACAATTGCTTCCAGCACATGGAAAAGATTCAACTGTTCTATCATTATCGTAATTGTATTCTACTAAAGTTGACGGCCCTTCTGGCATAGGGTAGTAACATTTTGTTCCTGGTGGATAAGTAACTTTGGCTAACGCCATACAACCTTTCGGATACAAGATAGTTAAACTTCCTCCACCGGTACTTAATCCGTAATAATTAAATGCTTCAGTTAATCTGTTTTTAAAATTAGCATGTATATCTAATGTAGGATTAGAAGAGTAACCAGAATCTACACCAAAAGAACGAATAATTTCAATAATTGTGTCTCCATTCGGACAAACAATTTGATAATAATCAATTTGAACCCATTCATCTGGTCCCAAGCATGGACATTGATTTGTGATTGGATCAGGAGAATTTGTAATTATCGCACCAGTTCCATCATAACAAGTAAAACTTTGATTACAATGTGTAGTAAAATATAAATGTTTAAGGGTTCTTACAGGGTTTTCACAACCACAAGATGTTTGTGCATTTATATTAGAAAAGGATAAAAAAGTTAGAAAGAAAACAACTGTTAATTTAGTTATGTGATTATTTTTCTCTTTAAGAAAGTTGAAAAGCTTTCTCATTGTTATATTTAATTGTATCATTTTGATTGTTTATTTGATTGATTTTTTAGAAAATTAAAATTTAAGCCTCTACTTTCCATGGTTATCGAAGCGGAAACAACCGAGCAATTACCCGCAGCATTGCATACATTTATTTTTTAGCTACTTTCGTAGTCAAATAGGGTGTAGTTTTATTAGCATAGTGGTACACTTTTATTTTATTATAAAGCTTGTGGGTGTTACTATCACCTGCAAGTTTTTTTTGTTTACTTTACATTTATTTTTTCCAAAAATAAAGTATCGGTTTTTAATTTTTATGGTACTAAATAACCAATTTAAATATGGTACTTTGTGACCATATATGGTAATAAAGTATCATACTGTTTTAAGTTAAGGGTATAAAAAAAACCTAACGGTGGGTTAGGTTTTAAAGGGGGTATTCAA
>CAIUQQ010000226.1 GCA_903901345.1 uncultured Bacteroidota bacterium
GGTTTACCTATCCAGCTTTAGAATTTTTAAATCAATTAAACTTAGCAGATGCTGACATATTTGAGTGGGGTTCTGGTAATTCATCAAAATATTTTTCGAATAAATGTAAAAGCATTATTTCAATTGAACACGACTTGAATTGGTATGAAATTCAAAAAGATCATTTACAAAAAAACCAACAGCTAATTTATGTGAATGAAAGTTTTTATGATAAAGTAATTAATGAAAAAAATAAAGAATATGATATCATAATCATTGATGGAATTTTAAGAGGATTATGTATACAAAGTGCTTTGAATTTTATAAAGTTGGATGGAATGATTATTTATGACAATGCTGATAGAGATCCACAAAATTGTTTAATTTTAAGAGAAAAAGGTTTCACACAAATTGATTTTAGTGGTTTTGGTCCTATTAATGATTATACATGGACAACAAGTATTTTCTTTAAGCAATTAAAGTTTAAACCATTAACAATTCAACCAATAATACCAATAGGAGGCGGATATTAAATTTGAAAATTATCACAAAAATTATTTTGAAATGGATACCTCAAAAGTATAAAAACTTAATTTCTAATGATGCTTTTCCATATAGAAATAATTCATACTCACAAGAAGGAGAAGATATAATAATAGATAAACTTTTAAATTATAAGAAAAGCGGATTTTATATAGATATTGGTGCACATCATCCCATAAAATACTCAAACACTTATATATTTTATAAACGAGGTTGGAATGGTATAAATATAGATGCGATGCCCGATAGCATGAATGAATTTATTATTACAAGACCTAATGATATTAACTTGCAAGCTGCAATTTCAAATGAAAACACCACCTTAACTTTTTATATTTTCAATGAACCAGCTTTGAATACATTAAATTCTGAAGAAGCTAAAAGTAAAGATAATAAAAATGGTTACAAAATAATAAAAGAAATAAAGTTAGATACTGTTAAACTATCTGAAATATTGGATATTCATTTGAAAAAAAATCAAGAAATTGATTTTATATCGGTTGATACAGAAGGTAACGATTTAAATGTTTTAAAATCGAATGACTGGGAAAAATACCGTCCAAAATTTGTTCTGGTTGAAGATTTAAAGTTTAAAAATATAGAAGAATACAATCAATCTGAAATATTTAATTATATGAAAAGTTTAAGTTATTCAATTGTGGCAAAAACAATCAATACCGTTTTCTATCAGTTAAATGAATCAGCATAATTTAGCCCCAATTGCACTTTTTGTTTATAAACGTCCTGTTCATACTCAAAAAGTAATTGACTCATTGATTCAAAACAATGAGGCTAAAGATTCAATTTTATATGTTTTTGCTGATGGTGCAAAAAATGAAAATGATAAAATAGAATTAGAAAATATAAGCTCAGTTAAGCAAATTATAAATTCCTACAAAAACAATTTTCAAAAAATTATAATAATAGAAAGAAACAGTAATTGGGGACTTGCAAATAGTATCATTGATGGTATTTCATTGGTTTTAAAAGATTTTCAAAAAATCATTATTTTAGAAGATGATATCATTGTTTCAAAAGTATTTTTAAAATACATGAATACATCACTATTGAATTATGAGAACAACCATGAAGTTGCTACTATTCAAGGTTTCCAATTTCCAATTAATTTCAATAAAAAAGTAAACTCCTATTTTGATTATGCGGTTGGGTGCTGGGGTTGGGCAACATGGAAAAACCGTTGGGATTATTTTGAACCTGATGGACAAAAATTATGGGATATAATAAACGAATCAAAACAATGGAAAAAGTTTGATATAAATAATACCTATCCTTTTAAAGAATTATTAGAAAATCAAATAAAAATAAAAAATGATTCATGGGCAATAAGATGGTATGCATCTCTATTTATTAAAAATATGATTAATTTATATCCAACAAAATCTCTCACAATAAATATTGGAAATGATGGAAGTGGAAATCATAAAGATAAAAACGACACATCAAAATATCCAATTATAGATGAAATAAATGCAGAAAAAATAGAAATAAAATTAAGCAATAAAGAAATTAGGAAAGTTTTCATTTACAGGAAAAATTTATTGTTTAAAAAGAAAATAAAGAATTTAATTATCAGGTTTAAAGTTAATGTATTATATAAAATACTAAATGAAGAATATTATAATAAGTTATAGTTTATTTACACCCAAAAAACTACACGAAGATGTTAGAGTTTGGGATCCATTTATTTCAGAAACAAGATATTGGTATAATATACCTGCTTTAGTGGCTATCAATTTAATGGTATATCCGAACGCATCAATTTGGATTTATTTACCAGAAGATTTAATAAAGCATCCATTATATGAAATTCTAGAAAAGCTATCTGAAAAATTTGAAGCATTAAAGTTGAAGTTTTTATCCTACAGCTATCAAAACACTGAACCTACATTATGGAGATATAAACCTGTTTTTGATAAACTCTCCGATATTGTTTTATGTAGAGATTTAGATTCAGTTCCTAATGAAATGGAGATTCGCGCAACACAATACTTTTTAGAACAGCCAAATTATTATTTACAAACTTTAAGAACGCATAAAAACCATATATTTCCTATTACCAAAATTTTAGCTGGATTAAGTGCATACAGACCATCTAAAATTGATCATATAGCTAATATTAGTTTCAATGATTTTTATTTTCAGTTTAAAAGTGATTTATATGGAATAGATCAGCAATCAATCATCGAAATTTTCACAAAAGATGAAGAATGGACCGATAAATATTTTTTGGATTGTCCAATATCCACTAAACAACATAAAGTTGGAAAACCATTGATAAAATGTAAATCTATTGAAGAAAAAAAGTTTAAAAAGAAGGTGAATATATCACATGTTTCATCTGAATTATTATTTTTATTAAATGAAACTACCATTTGGGGTGGTGAACCAATAGACTTTAGAGGTGAAAAATTAGAAAAGTTATTGTCATATAATAACTTGATAACATTTAAACTTAAAAAAGTAATCATGGATTGTTCAAATTATACTAAAAATTTCTATTTAAATACTAGTGTAATTGAAAATATAGCACTAAACATAGGATAAATGAAATTTGAGAAGCAAACTACTTATCCTAAAATTTCTGTAATTATACCTAATTATAATTATGGAAATTATATTGAAGAAACTATTTGTTCAGTTATCAATCAAAATTATCAAAATTTAGAATTAATAGTAATAGATGGTGGAAGCACAGATAATTCTGTTGAAATAATAAAAAAATATCAAAGCAAAATAAATTATTGGATCAGTGAAAGTGATGCAGGTCAAGCAGATGCTATCAATAGAGGTTTACAAGTAGCAACGGGAGACTATTTAGCTTTTATTAACTCAGATGATACTTATTTATCAAATGCATTCAATGAAATATTTTCTAGTAAAAAAAGCCTTGAAAGTGATTTCATTTATGGTGATGTGATGATTGGAGAAGAAGTACTAAAAAGTAAGCCAAATAGAACAAATAAAAACGATTTTAATTTATTTTCACTGATACAATTTTATTACAGTGCAGCTTATGTTATTCCATCGCAGAGTGTATTCATCAAACGAGAATTTTTACTTAAAAACAAATTAAATTCATTGAACACAAATCTTCATTTTTGTATGGATTTAGATTGGTATTGCAGGATATCACGTTGCAAACCTAAAGTTTATAAATATAAAAAAATACATTCTTTTTTTAGAATAAATGAAAATACCAAAACAGTTAAACAGTCATTTAAAATGAAGGAAGAAGCAATGAAAATAGCTTTTTATTATATTGAATTTTTAAGTGTTCAAGAGAAAAATCATTTCTTTCGAATTCGGCTTTTGGAATTTATTTTATATAAAATTTATCATTTAGAGCTTAAACCTAATTTGTATTTTTTAATTAAAATAATTTATAAAACCAATTTTTTTGCAATAAAAGATAGAAGGTTTTTGGGATTAATAAAAAAACAAGTTTTGTTTAAATGAGTCCAAAACTATTACATAAAAAAAAGTGGTTGTTACATTTTTTTAATAAAAGTAAAGTAGCTATAACTGGTGGTTATCATTATGGGAATTTGGGAGATATAGCGCTTGGGAATAGTATAAAAGAAATTCTAAATGAACAAAATATTCCATCTGAACTTCAAACCATTTATAATTTAAAATATTGGCTCGAAAGAGATTATGTTATTGTTGGAGGAGGAGCAATAGGCTATGAAAATTCATTGCTAGAAATTGTAAAAAGATACTCGAATAACTATAAAAAAATAGCATTTTTAGGGGTTGATTTTAATAGTAGTTTTTACAGTGATGACTCAATTGAATTAATTAACAAAGCTGCATTTGTAAGTACAAGAAGTAAATCTCAAGCCGAAAGACTTAAAGAAATTACAGGTAGAAAAAATATTTATTCTCAACCAGATTTGGCCTTTTCATTTCAAAGAAATCAATTTGAAAAAGTTAGGCAAATTACAATTCATCAACCCAAAAAATTATTTGTCAATGCATTGCCTTTATATGCCTTATTTAACAATGGAATTGTAAGCCCGTTAAATGTATACAAAACAGAAAGACCCGAAATTTTTGAAAACTTTTTTGCAATTCATCAAAACTATAAAACTTTGGTATTAAATGCGGTAAACAAAGCAATTCAAGATAGTGTTCAAGTTTTTTCATGGTCATTTACACCAATGGATGAAGCCTATGCAAAATATTTATTCAATGGTATTAGTGTGAATCATTTAAAATATAACCCTAATCCTTACAATTTAGCTGGAATGATAACACCTATTGACGAAGTAATTACTACAAGATTACATGCAACAATATTTGCATTACGCTCAGGAGCAACTATAAATCCAATAGCATACGCACGCAAAAATGAAGAAATGTTAAATGAAATGGGATTTTCAAAAAACGATTATATAACTTCAGATGATTTAATAAACAAAGATACTTTTCCCAATAATGGAATTAAACCTAATGAGCTAGTTTTAAAAGAAATGGAAATGGAAAGCCATAAAATGATTTTAAAAGGAATTAATATTTTATTTGATTTTAAATGATACATATTTCAATAATAATACCTACCTATAATCGTGAAAAAGAATTGGATATCTGTATTTCCAATTTTTATCAAAGCATTCTTAAAAATAATCATATTGAAGTAATTGTTTCCAATGATTTTAGAAACAATGAAATTGATAAGTCAATACAACTTAAATATCCTAAAGTAATGTTTATGAACGGCCCACAAAAAGGCCCGGCAGCCAATAGAAACCATGCTGCTAACATAGCAAAAGGCGATTGGTTGATATTTTTAGATGATGATTGTATTCCACAATCTGGATGGTTTGAAAATTACGAAATAGCAATTAACAATAATACAAGCTTGATACTTGAAGGGAAAACTATTGCAAATTCACCAAAACAAAGTTATGATCAAGTATCGCCAATAAATTTAGTAGGAGGTAATCTTTGGTCGTGTAATTTTGCAATTCAAAAAAAACTATTTTTCACTTTAAATGGATTTGATGAAAAATATCCAATTGCAACTATGGAAGATATTGATTTTAAAGAAAGAGCTAAAATGGTAAGTAATTTTCATTTTATAAACGAAAGTATAGTTGTTCATCCGTGGAGGAAAAGAAAAGCATTTAAAAATTTCATATTGAGGATTCAATCACAAAGGTATTTTGCAGAAAAATTTAAAAAAAAACACACTTTTCAGTTCAAGATAAAACGAATAAAAATATTTGTTGGTAGCCTATTTTTAAATTTTAAGGAATTAGCCCAGTTTAAATTCAAAGGATGGTTATGTTATTTTGATAAAATGGCATTTAATTTCATCATGATATTTATATAATTAATATATTGTATTAATTAGAGTATAACTTAGTAATATAGCATTGATTTATAAAGAAAATGTACTTTAAAATTCAAGGATTGAAAATTGAAAAAGGTATCAATTTGTAAAAATAACTGCACGTAAATAATGAAAATATTGTTTGTATTAGGTTCACTGGAAGAAAAGAAAAATGGTGTTGCTGATTATGTGTTGAATTTAACAGATGGCTTAGAAAAGTTAGGCCATGAAACAGTAATTATTTCTATAAATGACTATAAAAATATTAATCTAAAAACTGAGGAAATAAATAATACAAATAATTCAAGAATAAGAATTTCAAGTGACAATACAATTGTAAGAAAAAAAAATATCATCAATCAGTTTATTCAAACTTTTAAACCCGATTTAATTAGTTTACAGTTTGTTTCTTTTTCATATCATCAAAAAGGTTTACCATTTAATTTGTTAAGTATTTTAAATGGAATAAAACACATACCATTACATGTCATGTTTCATGAATTATGGGTGGATTATAGAAACACTAAAAACCTTAAAAAATATATTCTTGGTATCATGCAAAAATATTGTTTGATGTTAATTATTAAAAGTTTAAAGCCCCAAATAATTACCACTACAATACCATATTATATTACAAGATTATTGCCTTACAAAGCATATTTATTACCTTTATTTGGAAATATTAAGCCTATAGACTATGTAAATTTAACAAAACAAAAAAACGAATTGAATGTTGTTTTTTTTGGTAGTTTTTCACCTAATATTTCAGAATTTATTTTACAATTAAAATGGTTGAAAAGTTATTCTGAATTACATAAATTGAATATAAAATTAAATGTTATAGGGAATAACGGCATTCATAAAGAGGAATCACTTTTTCAAATTAAAGAAATTTTAGGACGACACGTATTAAATTATATTGGTGAAAGAAGTTCAGAACAAGTATCTGAAACTTTTTTAAATGCCGACATTGGAATTTCAAGAGCAAATTATAAATATTATGGAAAAAGTGGCTCAACTATAGCTATGCTTGAACATGGCTTACCTGTTATTTTAAGAGGACAAAAGCCTGTAAATTTTTTTAAGGAAGATTTATTAAATAGTTTTGAAAATCAACTAATATTTACAACAAATTCCTTTGAAAATTTACCAATTAAACAAAAAGTGAATAGTCGTCAAATGCAAATTGCAGAAAAATTTATTTCAATGATTAATGAAAATTTAGTTCAATAAAAGTGAAGTTTTACTATCAAATAGAAGGATTAAAAAGAAATAACTTGGGTGATGTAATTCAGGGAATTGCTGCAAAACAATTTCTTCCAAATAGTTCAATACCAGTTAACCGAGAGGAATTAAATTCTATAGGAAATGAACCAGGATTTTTAATTGGAAATGGATGGTTTCAACATGAATTTGATAATTTTCCACCACCAGAAAATATTACTCCTTTTTATATTTCAGTACACATAGCGAAATCTGATTTTATAAAATTAAATAGGGTAAGAGACCACTTTAAAAAAAATGCACCAATAGGATGCAGAGATAAAAAGACATTGTGGTTAATGCGAGGATTTGGAATACCAGCCTATTATTCAAGCTGTTTAACTTTAACAATAAAAAGAGAGAATATTAATAACAAACCTAATTCAGAAATAATTTGGGTAGATAATATTGATCATCCTATTCCTGCAAAAATTGAATTTAAATTAAATGAATTAATACCAAATGGATTTGTAAAAATTTCCCATGATACATTAAGTAGATTCTCAACTTTTGATTCCTATGTTTCAAACAATAAAATTATAGTAAATGATTTTATTGAAAGATATAATCAAGCACAATTGGTACTTACTACCAAAATTCATTGTGCATTACCATGCATAGGTATGGGGGTTCCTGTAATACTAATTCATCCAAACCCCAATGATCCAAGATTAAGTGTATTGAATAAATTAATTAAAATTATATCATACGAAGAATTATTGTTATTTAAAGAACTGCCAAAAGCAATTATTAATAAAAAAGCAGCAAATAAATATATAAGTAAACTAACATATTTAACAACGCTAGCAGTAAATTCAAAACAAAATCCATTTTTGAATAATACAAATTTAAGACTGCAATGGCAATTTCTAATTTATAGATTCATTTCATTGATAACATCATTCGGAATTAAAACAAGTTATAAAATAGGGATTTTTAAACAAACAATTGAGCGAGTTTTTGGAAAGGAATATTTAATTGAGTAAGAAAAAAATATTAGTTTTTACAACTCAACTTCTTGAAACAGGAGGTATAGAAAGTCATTTAAAAGAATTTTGTTTTCAATTTAATGAAAGTAAATTTGATGTTTCAATTTTAGTTTTAAACTCAAATGCAAGTATACAAACAGAATTGTTTTATAAAAATATTTGTGAAAAAAGCTGGATAATATCCAATAAAAATATATTTATTCGGTATTTAAAACTACTATTTTTAATTCCAGTTTTAAATTTAAAAGGATTTAGCACAATATATAGTAATGGTCAAGGTAATAGTATTTATTTTTTAAGACAGTTGCTTTTTACAATTAAAAATTGGGTACACCATCATCATACTTCTGGTGAAATTCAAGATAGGAAATCGTGGTCAAATAGTTATAAAAAAACATTATTAAATGCCAATACAATTGTGGCCTGTGCAAATTATAATGCTTCACTATTA